>NZ_JBFRTQ010000086.1:0-43405 GCF_041474195.1 Vibrio sp. 10N.222.52.C3
ATCCGCGATGAACCTTTTTTATTACCTGTCGTTTCTGAAACCCAAACGGCAGGCACAAAAAAACCGCTGAATAATCAGCGGTTTTTAAATTCTTTAAGAGAACGCTAAGCGTGGCTTAGAACAACTCTTCTGCAACGCGGAACAGCTCAGAACGGTCTGGGTTCTGCATGTTCTCGATACAGTCGATGATGTCGTGGTGAACAAGTTCTTCTTTCTCGATACCAACACAACGACCACCGTGACCTTCTTGAAGAAGGTGAACAGCGTAGTTACCCATGCGAGAAGCAAGTACACGGTCAAAAGCAGTAGGACGACCACCGCGTTGGATGTGACCAAGAACCGTTGCACGAGTTTCACGACCAGTTGAAGATTCGATCTCTTTAGCCAGTTCGTTAGCATCCATCATTAGCTCAGTTAGAGCGATGATTGCGTGCTTCTTACCTTTCGCAATACCATCTTGGATGTTGCTGATAAGCTGTTCTTTATCTAGGCCAGTCTCTGGAGTAATGATGTACTCACAACCACCCGCGATTGCTGACATAAGCGTAAGGTCACCACAGTGACGGCCCATGATTTCAACAATAGAAATACGTTGGTGAGAAGAAGACGTGTCACGTAGACGGTCAATTGAATCAATAACAGTGTTAAGCGCTGTTAGGTAACCGATTGTGTAGTCAGTACCCGCGATATCGTTATCGATTGTGCCAGGAAGACCAATACATGGGTAACCCATTTCAGTCAGCTTCTTAGCACCCATGTAAGAACCGTCACCACCGATAACAACAAGTGCTTCGATACCGTGCTTCTTAAGGTTCTCAATGCCTTTCTCACGAACAGCAACGTCTTTAAATTCAGGGAAACGTGCAGAACCTAAGAAAGTACCACCACGGTTGATCACGTCAGATACGCTTGAACGGTCAAGCTTTTCGATACGGTCTTCAACAAGGCCTTGGTAGCCATCGTAAATACCGTAAACTTCAATGCCAACTGATAACGCAGTACGAACAACGCCGCGAACTGCTGCGTTCATACCTGGAGCGTCACCACCACTGGTCAAAACACCGATCTTCTTAATCATGCTCACCCTCGATTTTTGGGAATCTATTATTCAATTCTTGTTCTTGCTGATTGTATATCAACAAGATTTTAAATCTATATTTGTGCGTTATGTTACATTTCCTCAACAGGAATAGCACTCAAATCGCGTAAAATTATGTAACATTTCTACTTCTGTAAGAGTATTACAGTTTTACTCAATAACTTTGTTGATTCACATCAGAATCAACATTAATTGTTACTAAGGTGGTTTTTGAATCACCTAACAGTTAATAATTTTTACTCACTTTAGTTCAAAAGCCACTCACTTACCATTTGCCCGCTGATTTTTAGCACGCATTACCACGAGTGGAATTTCTGCTGCTTCTCTGGTCCAAATACGACCGAATACGGGTCTTGGTGAATTAATACATCAGCATCAGGGAACACGGAGATAAGCTTAGCCTCTACTTCGTCAGAAATGCGATGCGCTTCAATAAGTGGGATATTATCTTCCAATTCTAGATGCAGTTGGATGAAGCGTATTGGCCCCGAGCGACGCGTTCGTAATTGATGCACACCCAACACGCCTTCCACGCTCAATGATGTCTCTTTAATCTGTTTCAGCTCATCATCTGGCAGCTTATGATCAAGCAGAGACTGAACCGCTTCCATCGCCATTTGATAAGCGCTGTACAGAATGTAGATACCGATACCGACCGCGAATACTGAGTCCGCCTGACCAATCCCAAACCAGCTCAATGCCAGTGCCAGCATAATCGCGGCGTTCATATAAAGGTCTGATTGATAGTGCAATGAATCGGCTGCAATAGCTTGGCTACCCGTTTTGTTGACCACATGTTTTTGGAAGCGAACCAGACCAAAGGTCATCACTATCGCGAACAGGCTGACGTAGATACCAATTTCTGGAGAGTTCAGTTCATGAGGTCGGAAGAAGCGCTCAATACCATTGAGAATAAGGAAACATGCAGAGCCTGAAATAAACATTGCCTGCGCTAATGCAGCGAGAGATTCAGCCTTACCATGACCAAAGGTGTGCTCTTTGTCGGCAGGCTGCAGAGAGTAACGAACCACGATAAGGTTAACGACAGAGGCCGCGATATCCAGCATTGAATCCACGACGGAAGCCAACAGACTCACAGAACCTGTCACCCACCACGCTGCGACTTTCACTATCAATAAAATAGTGGCGATGGTGGTGGCTGCCCAAGCGGCGAGCGTAACTAAACGTGCGTATTCTTGTTTCATAACTTGGCTATAAAGTGACTGATAGCACAAAGTATAACCTGCAAACCACCAATTGAATATGACAGCCATGATGTAAAACATTCATTTTTAAGGATCAAAAAAAGCGACACTCGGCCGCTTCTTTCTAAACACTTTCATTCAACGCTGATTTCTCAAGCAATGAATTACTTGTCTTTGTTCATGCGTTTTTCCATTTTGTCAGCACACTTAGTCATGCGCTCTTGTTGGATTTCTTTCAGTTGAGTCTTTTGCTCAGCCGTTAGTACGCTCATCATTTGGTGTTGCTTCTTAAGCATTGCTACGCGACGCTCAGTTTGCTTCTCAACCATTTGGCTTGCTAGGTCGTTTGCTGCTGCTTCGTCAAAGTTGTCAGCCAGTACCAATGCTTGAACTTTTTCTTGGTGCGCTTTCATTTTCGCCATTTTATCGGCTTTATTGCCAGCGTGTTTTTCTTTCATCTCAGCGCGGTTCGCTTCGCGCATCTCTTTCAATTCTGTTTTTTGTGCATCAGTCAGGTCTAGTTGACGCATCACTTTCTTATCGAAGCCACCACATTTACCGTGCATGCCTTTGTGGTCGCCTTTATCGCCGCCGCCATATGCGAACGCGCTTGCTGTACCTAACATTAGTGGAAGTGCCGCAGCTGCTAGTACAAGTTTCTTAGTCATTTTCATAATTGTTGCCTCAATTCGGTATAATAAGTCATGTGTTGCGTCTGTTTCTCAGCGCTTAGATATAGATTAGTCTTTCCCTCGTAAAGTGACGTTTAGAAAGCGTAAAGAATCGTAAAGAGTGAAAGTTGACGAATAATTAGCAGTATTATTAACCTGTAAATAACCAATTAAGGCTTCCCAATGGCGAACATTCTTCTTATTGATGACGACACCGAGTTAACCAGCTTACTCAAAGACATTCTGAGCTTTGAGGGCTTCACTGTTTCCGAAGCCAATGATGGCTATGCAGGGCTGGAAGCTATCAATGATGAGATTGACCTGATTCTTTTGGATGTGATGATGCCGCGTCTTAATGGCATGGAAACACTAAAGAAACTGAGAGAAAATTGGGAAACACCAGTGCTGATGCTGACCGCAAAAGGCGAAGAGATCGACCGTGTGATTGGTCTTGAACTTGGCGCGGATGATTACCTGCCTAAACCTTTCAGTGACCGAGAGTTGTTAGCGCGTATTCGAGCTATCTTGCGTCGTACTCAAACCAACACCGCACCTAAGGCGGCCAGTGATAGAGTTCAATATCAAGACATCGAAGTCTTCCCTGGCAAACAAGAAGCCTACTGCAATGGGGAGCTCATCGACCTCACCACAACCGAGTTCGCCCTACTGAGTCACCTTATCCAAAACCCAGGGCAAGTGATCACCAAAGAAGCATTGAGCCTAGATGTATTAGGTAAAAGGCTCGCAGCGTTTGACCGCGCGATAGACATGCACATCTCTAATCTACGTAAGAAGATTCCTGAGCGCACTGACGGTAAATCACGCATCAAAACCTTACGAGGCCGTGGCTACTTATTGGTAGAGGAAGATTAATGCGTATACCTAAAATCACCAGCTTATATGGACGTATCTTTGCTATCTTTTGGTTCACCATGTTACTGGTGCTTTTGTCGGTGCTGTCACTTCCCCATTTAGACCCTCGAGTCGCGCGCGATGTGCCTGCAGATCAACTCGATAAACTCGAGCGTATCGCTAAAATCACAGAGAAACGCTACGCCAAAGAACCAAATCTGGGCAAGATTGTCTTCCAACTTGAGGCACCACGCAGCCGCAAGGATTCTCGCGCTCGCATCTATCTGACCGATCTTGAGGGCGCAGTCCTTACCTCGAAAAGGCATTCAGACTACAAACTTAAAGCGATTCGCAACTTTGTTACCTCGATAGATAACCCTGAAGTGCCGAAACAAAAACTCTACGGACACTACATGGTGGCAGGTCCAGTACCCATCAAACTCGCGGGTGAAGAGTTGTTGATGTACGCCGGAATAAAGTGGACTCAACCACCTCCGTTCTTGTTACGCCTGTTTGATAGACCTCTGCAGTTACTGCTTGCGGTTATGCTGGCGAGTACCCCGCTATTGCTTTGGCTAGCTTGGGCACTGAGTCAACCCGCTCGCAGGCTAGAACGCGCGGCACAACGCGTGGCGAAAGGTCAATTCGAGGTCGATCCAACACTCGAAAAAGGTACTTCAGAGTTCAGACAAGCAGGTGAGAGCTTTAACCAGATGGTCGAAGCGGTGAACCAGATGATCTCAGGGCAGCAGCGCCTACTCTCTGATATTTCACACGAACTACGCTCCCCACTGACTCGCCTGCGCATGGCCAATGCACTGGCGATTCGTAAACAAGGCGAGAGCCAAGAGTTAGAACGCATTGATACCGAAGCACAGCGTCTGGAACAGATGATCAGTGAGCTGCTGACGCTATCTCGTATGCAGGTCGACAGCCATATTACTCGTGAGGTTCAGCCTATCTCGAGCCTATGGGAAGAGATCTTAAAAGACGCAGAGTTTGAAGCCGAACAGATGGGCAAACAACTGACGTTTTCAGAGATCCCAGAGCGTTCTATTTCGGGTAATCCTAAGCTGCTGATGAGTGCCTTAGACAATATTACGCGCAATGCTATCTACTACGGCAAAGACCAAGTGGATGTGCAATTCCATGTTGTCCAAGATCAGCTGACGATTTGCGTCAATGACAACGGTGATGGTGTACCGGAGGATGAACTGGATTCTATCTTCAGACCTTTTTACCGTGTCTCAACAGCGCGTGACAGAAACTCTGGCGGCACAGGGCTTGGATTAACCATTACTGAAAGTGCGATTCGCCAACACAGCGGAACCATCACGGCGACCCGCAGCCAGCTCGGTGGATTACAACTCGAAATCACCCTGCCTATCTTACCGGTGTAATACCCCCACAAAGATCGCAGTTGATAATGATTATCATTACTATTATGGTAAATCCTCTAATTAAGGAGGATTTACCATGTCGCACACTTTCCCTGCTTTACCCTACGCTTACGATGCCCTAGAGCCTTACATTGACGCTAAGACAATGGAAGTGCATTACAGCAAGCACCATAGAACCTACTACGATAAGTTTGTTGCGGCGGTGTCTGGCAGCGAGCTAGAACAGCAATCTCTGACCGAGATCTTTGCCAACATATCTCAGCACAGCCCGGCTGTTCGTAACAATGGCGGTGGCTACTACAATCACATCTTGTACTGGAACTGCATGTCGCGAGACGGCGGTGGTGAACCTACGGGCGAGCTTGGTGAGGCTATCAAGAGTACCTTCGGAGATTTCGAGACATTCCAAGATCAGTTCGCCCAAGCGGCGATCAATACCTTTGGCTCCGGCTTTGCTTGGCTAGTGGTAGAGCAAGGGCAACTGAAGATCATCTCAACCTCGAACCAAGATAATCCGTGGATGGATACCGTGGCGAGTGATGGCGAACCGATTCTCGCGCTCGATGTTTGGGAACACGCCTACTACATCAGCTACCAAAACCGTCGTCCTGATTACATCAATGCATGGTGGAATGTGGTGAATTGGAATGCCGTATCTGAAAACTACGCGCAAGCACTAACGAACCAAGCGTAAGCGAATGGTGACGGTGGCGAACTGTACTCACTCAGCTTGCCACCGTATACTCGGGCTATCTTTGATTACTCTTGTGAACCAACATGTTTGATATCGCTCTATACGAACCAGAAATTGCACCCAATACGGGTAACATCATCCGCCTATGTGCTAACTGCGGCGCAAATCTGCACCTGATTGAACCGCTTGGCTTTGATTTTGAAGAGAAGAAGGTTCGTCGTGCTGGCTTGGATTACCACGACCTTGCGCGAGTTAAGCGTCACAAGAACCTAGAAGCTTTCCTTGAGTATCTAGAGAATGAACGTGAGGGTGATTTCCGCATCTTTGCTTGCACCACAAAAACGACAGGCCACCACGTTGATGCGAAATTCCAACAAGGCGATGTGCTGATGTTTGGCCCTGAGACTCGCGGCCTGCCTGCTGAGTTCATTGAAAGCATGCCAATGGAACAACGCATTCGTATTCCAATGATGCCAGACGCGCGCAGCCTGAACCTGTCTAACGCAGTGGCAATCATTGCTTTTGAAGCATGGCGACAAATGGGTTTTGAAGGCGCGGTATAACCGAACACTCAAGCTTATCTTTTATCTGTTATCTGTTATCTGTTATCTGTTATCGATAGTAAACAGTAAGTAACAGCTAGCGACAGACAATAAAAAAGGCTCTTACCATTATCACTTTCTTGCGAAGGATAAAGGTAAGAGCCTTTTCTGTTTTCCCTCTATATAAAGAGAGAAAAAATTAATTAGTTTAAGCGGTTACGATCGTTGTCGTCGTCTTTCTTCTCAAACTCACCTTCAAAGGTGTTGCCGTCTTTTGATTGGTCAGATGGATCGCGATTGAATGGGTCTTGTCCAAATGGGCTCTGGCCAAAACCAGCTTGTCCACCGGCATGGAAACCACCAGACATGTTGGTCACCACCATTTTTTCCATCATTTTCTTGGCAATCATCGCTCTTGGTGCTGGCAATAATACCAACATACCGAGTGCGTCCGTCATAAAACCCGGAGTCAGCAGCAATACACCGGCAACTGCAAGCATCACGCCTTCAAGAATCTGTTGTGCTGGCATTTCGCCTTGTTGCAAACGACCTTGCACAGACATAAGTGTCTGAATGCCTTGGCTACGAACCAGCGATGCACCCACAAATGCAGTGATCAAAACCAACGCAATAGTTGGCCACAATCCTAAGAAGCCACCAACTTGAATAAATAGCCCAATCTCAATGATGGGTACGAAGATAAATAGTAATAATAAGATAGGAAACACACGCCCTCCTTTGTTACTTGCAGTTTACGCTGAAAGCCCTAACAATCTCAAATTTATCCTGTAAATAAGCGTGTTTATTGACCAAGAATAACTTTGCAAAATATTGACGAAACAAAACCGAAAAAGGTGATCCACTTAATATTTTTATGCGCTAAGTACAGTATCATGTGCCACATAAGTCAGGACGGATTTATCAGCCCAATATTCTAGCGAACGGAGTATTTGCACACAGAATAGGCTAATAACTAACTATATAATCAGAATAATTCTCTAAGGATCCTGTTATGGCTACTCAATCAGAAGCTCAAGTTGAAGCTCCTCAAGCTACTCGTCTCGAAGAAGATCTATTAGGTCAACGTCATGTTCCGGCTGATGCTTACTACGGCATCCACACTCTACGCGCAGTTGAAAACTTCAACATCTCAAATGTAACGATCTCAGATGTACCTGAATTCGTTCGCGGTATGGTGATGACTAAGAAAGCAGCGGCTTTAGCAAACAAAGAGTTAGGTGTAATTCCAAGCGAAGTGGCTAAATACATCATCCAAGCTTGTGACCTAATTCTAGACACGGGTAAGTGCATGGATCAGTTCCCATCGGACGTTTTCCAAGGTGGTGCTGGTACTTCTGTAAACATGAACGCAAACGAAGTTGTTGCGAACGTGGCTCTTGAACTTATGGGCAAAGAAAAAGGCCAATACGAGTTCATCAACCCGAACGACCATGTAAACCGCAGCCAATCTACAAACTGTGCTTACCCAACTGGCTTCCGTATCTCTGTTTACAACAGCGTTCGTAAACTGATTGATGCGATCGAATACCTAAAAGGTGCATTCGAGCTTAAGAGCCAAGAATTCAACACGATTTTGAAGATGGGTCGTACTCAGCTTCAAGACGCAGTTCCAATGACGGTTGGCCAAGAGTTCCACGCTTGGGCTGTAACCATCAATGAAGAAATCAAAAACCTAGAATACACTTCAAAACTACTGCTTGAAGTAAACCTAGGCGCAACGGCTATCGGTACAGGTCTGAACGCAGCACCGGGTTACCAAGGCCTAGCAGTGAAACACCTAGCAGAAGTAACAGGCCTAGAGTGTGTAGCGGCTGAAGATTTAATCGAAGCAACGTCTGACTGTGGCGCATACGTAATGACGCACGGCGCACTTAAGCGTCTAGCTGTTAAGCTATCTAAGATCTGTAACGACTTGCGTCTACTTTCTTCAGGTCCACGTACTGGTTTGAACGAGCTAAACCTACCTGAACTGCAAGCAGGTTCTTCAATCATGCCTGCTAAAGTAAACCCAGTTGTACCTGAAGTAGTAAACCAAGTTTGCTTCAAAGTTCTAGGTAACGACAACACGGTTTCTTTCGCTGCGGAAGGTGGTCAACTTCAACTGAACGTAATGGAACCTGTTATTGCACAAAGCATGTTTGAGTCTCTAGACATTCTGACAAACGCTTGTGTGAACCTGCGCGACAAGTGTGTAGACGGCATTACGGTAAACAAAGAAGTATGTGAAGCGCACGTATTTAACTCTATCGGTATCGTCACTTACCTAAACCCATACATTGGCCACCACGAAGGTGACATTGTTGGTAAGATCTGTGCAGAAACAGGTAAGAGTGTTCGTGATGTAGTTCTAGAACGCGGTTTATTAACCGAAGAAGAACTTGATGACATTTTCTCTGTTGAAAATTTGATGCATCCTCAGTATAAAGCGAAGCGCTACGAATAAAGTTAGCGAGAAAGGGTTCCAAACGGAGCCCTTTTTTAGGCTCCAATACGGTTAACCATGATTATTTTGTGGATTTCCGTTGGTTGCGCTTTTGCCAAATTGAATCTAAACCATAGAACTATTATGTGAACATTCCAGCGGCGAATGTTCAAATAATAAAATCTAAATGAGGTGTTACTTATGATTGCAGTAGAACTGTTTGTCGTCCTGCTCTTTATCTTTTTGGGGGCCAGAATTGGCGGTATCGGTATTGGTTTTGCCGGTGGTGCTGGTGTTATTGCCCTTTCACTTATTCTTGGCGTTCCAACAAGCCAATCTTTCATCCCGATCGACGTAATCTTGATCATCATGTCAGTTATCACCGCAATTGCTGCAATGCAAGTTGCTGGCGGTATGGACTGGTTGGTACAAATTGCCGAAAACTTTTTGCGTAAACACCCTGAACGCATCACCTTTTACGCGCCGATTGTGACCTTTGTAATGACATTAATGGCGGGTACTGGTCA
Organism: Vibrio sp. 10N.222.52.C3; assembly: GCF_041474195.1. NCBI lineage: Bacteria > Pseudomonadati > Pseudomonadota > Gammaproteobacteria > Vibrionales > Vibrionaceae > Vibrio > Vibrio sp. 10N.222.52.C3. The sequence continues at coordinate 9,434 of NZ_JBFRTQ010000086.1, forward strand.
CACAGCATTCTCTACGCTTCCTGTTATTGCAGAAGTAGCGAAAGGCCAAGGTGTTCGTCCTTCTCGTCCACTGTCTATCGCAGTTGTCGCTTCTCAAATTGCTATCACAGCTTCGCCAATCTCGGCTGCAGTTGTGGCTTTCGCAGCAATGTTGGCACCATTTGGTGTTGATTACCTAACGCTATTGATGGTTTGTATCCCAACAACCTTCATCGCTTGTATGGTTGGTGCGGTTGTTGCTAACTACATGGGTAGCGAATTGAAAGACGATCCTGTTTATCAAGAACGTCTAGAGAAAGGTCTAATCAAGCTAGCAACAGAAGAGAAACGCGAAATTCTACCTACAGCGAAGAAAGCAACGTACATCTTCCTAGCTGCAATTGGTTTCGTGGTTTGTTACGCAGCGGCAATCTCTAGCTCTGTTGGCCTAATTGAAAACCCGGCGCTAGGTCGTAACGAAGCGATCATGTCTGTAATGCTGGCAGCAGCAGCGGCTATCGTGATGTTCACTAAGATTGATGCAGCGAAGATTTCTTCAGCACCAACGTTCCGTTCTGGTATGACGGCATGTGTATGTGTACTTGGTGTGGCTTGGTTAGGTTCAACGTTTGTAAACGCACACGTTGCTGAAATCAAAGACGCAGCAGGCGCTCTACTGGCTGACTACCCATGGATGCTGGCTCTTGTTCTGTTCTTCGCTTCTATGCTGCTTTACTCTCAAGGCGCAACAACAGTTGCACTGATGCCTGCAGCACTAGCGATTGGCGTAGCACCACTAACAGCCGTTGCTTCTTTTGCTGCGGTAAGTGCGCTGTTCGTACTTCCAACTTACCCTACGCTACTAGCAGCGGTTGAGATGGATGACACAGGCTCAACGCGTATCGGTAACTACGTATTCAACCACCCATTCTTCATTCCAGGTGTGGTAACAATCAGTACTGCGGTAGCACTCGGCTTCGCATTCGGCGGTCTGTTTATCTAACATTCGCTGGTGATTGAACATTTAAAAGGAAGCTTCGGCTTCCTTTTTTGTTTTCTGCTCAATGTGTTATTTGATACGCATCAAATAACCATTATAAACTTTAAAAACCGCCTAAAAATAAAGTTTGAATAAAATTCCAAGATTATTCTGCCTAATCATAAACAACACCTACCAAATCAATCTCCTTCCACTTCCAGTTAATCCACAACGAATATTAATCCAAGCTAACTAACCAAAAAACCTTGACGATTTTCTGCCATTTTTTAGCCCTTTTATTAGCCATTATTTTTGTGAACAGCACCAAACTTAAATACCGGAGTAAGGAATAAAATAACCGCAGCTAAATTAAATCTAACTTCATTTGGATTAGTAAATATAAAAACAACCTTAATTTAAAGTCAGCAACTTTATATCGTTGAGTGCTTTATAAGTGTCCGTGTATTTACAATCTATAAATCATTAGTCGCTAATTCACATCACTTCTATTTAAGATGATGTAAGGAGATAGCCATGACAACTCAAACGATACCAAGCGAGAAAAAAAAGGGCGGCTTCTTTGCCAACTTTAAATTCCCTTCTGCCTACACCATTCTATTTATTCTGATTGCGTTCGTCGCACTGCTTACCTGGATTGTTCCAGCAGGCCAATACGACCGTGCAATGAATGAAGAGCTAGGCCGAGAAGTACCCGTAACCGGAACCTATCAAGCGGTAGAAGGTAACCCTCAAGGCGTGATTGATGTACTGCTCGCGCCTATTGACGGCTTCTATGACCACAATAGCTATGAAGCGGCGGCTATCGACGTTTCGCTGTTCATCTTAATCATTGGTGGCTTCTTAGGGCTAGTAACCAAAACGGGTGCCATTGATGCCGGTATCGAGCGCGTCACCGCCCGCTTAGAAGGGCGAGAAGAGTTGATGATACCAATACTGATGGCGCTATTTGCCGCAGGTGGTACCGTCTACGGCATGGCGGAAGAATCACTGCCCTTCTATACATTGCTAGTGCCGGTAATGATGGCAGCTCGCTTTGACCCTCTTGTTGCCGCTGCGACCGTACTGCTTGGTGCAGGTATTGGGGTGCTGGGTTCAACGATTAACCCATTCGCAACCGTGATCGCTGCCAACGCCTCTGGTATTCCATTTACAGACGGTATCGTGTTGCGCATTGCGATGTTGATTATTGGTTGGGGTATTTGTGTTGTCTACGTAATGCGTTACGCAAGAATGGTTCAAGCCGATCCAACAACATCAATTGTCTACGACAAATACGAAGAGAACAAAGCGCACTTCTTAGGTAATGCGAGCGGCGAAAAACTTGAATTCACCGCGACTCGCAAACTGATTCTGACCATTTTTGGTGGCTCGTTCGCTGTAATGATTTATGGTGTATCCGTTGCTGGATGGTGGATGGCTGAGATCTCAGCGATGTTCTTAGCAGCAACCATCATCGTTGGTATTGTGGCTCGCATGAGCGAAGAAGAGTTTACCACCAGCTTCATTGATGGTGCCCGCGACCTACTTGGCGTTGCGCTCATCATAGGTATTGCACGTGGTATCGTAGTGGTGATGGACCGCGGTATGATCACCGATACCATTCTCTTCTCAGCAGAACAGATGGTAACGGGGCTTTCTTCGGTTATCTTCATTAACGTGATGTTCTTCTTAGAGATTCTACTGTCGTTCTTAGTGCCATCGACCTCTGGCTTAGCGGTACTGACCATGCCAATCATGGCACCACTGGCCGACTTTGCTGGCGTAGGTCGTGACTTGGTTATCACTGCGTACCAATCTGCATCTGGCTTGGTGAACCTAATCACCCCAACCTCCGCGGTGGTGATGGGTGGTTTGGCGATTGCTCGTGTCCCTTACGTGCGCTGGGTTAAATGGGTGATGCCACTAGTCGGTATATTGATGGTGTTCTGCATTGTTGTACTGAGTATTGGTGCGCTGATCTAACTAACAGCACTTCACTCCTTTCTCATCCAAAGCCGCTTCTCACAGCGGCTTTTTTATTGTTCCCTCTCAATGTAACCCTCTGCCACTGAAACAGCTCCTCAAAGCCATACACGCGATATTCAAGGTTCTTCTGTTCGTAGCCAAGCTCAACCAAACTCAAAGCACTCGCAATAGAAGAATCAATCCTACTTTTAAACATCTAATTTTCTTGATGAAATAACACTCTATTTTCAACCATGATGTTTAAACAAATAGTTAGTCACTTATTAGCGTTAATTATATTTAAAGTAATTAATAGCCTAATAAACAGACGAGGATTAATGCCCTTCTCTATCAAAAAACACACTTAAACAGCCGATTTTAAAATGTGATCGCAACAGCTTTATTCGCATTTACTTTGTTAATAAACAATTAATTCCACATCCAAAATTAAATATCTAAATAAAAACACTGCATACTTCCAAGCTAAGTACACTCTTATCAATAAAACTATTCTGCATATAATCCCTCGTAAATTAGATTCTAGTAAGTTTCGTCAAAAAAGCGTGCATAAAGTTCCCTAACTGCTAACTATTTAGAATGTATTATTCATAACTGAAAGTGCATAAAGTTTGTTAAAACCCTTAATTTTAAAGGGCTGCGGGATAAAAAACGATTTGTGATAGATCTCTAAGAATACCTGACTAGCAGGCGTAATATTAATTCCAGACAAGAGATATGAATAAATAATTCATTCTTCTCAACTGAAAATAAATAATTACTCTTAGCGATAAAAGTAATTCAAATATATAAGAGAGAGACGATCATGAGTAAGTTCTATGTAGGTTCTGAAATAGGTCAATTACGCCGCGTTCTAGTTCACCGTCCAAGACGCGCACTGACTCACCTAACACCCTCTAACTGTCACGATTTACTATTTGATGACGTACTGGCTGTTGAACGTGCTGGTAAAGAGCATGACGCATTTACTCAAACGCTGCGTGATCAAGGTGTTGAAGTTCTTCTTCTTACTGACCTACTAGCAGACACGCTAGCAGTGCCAGAAGCGAAAGATTGGCTTTTGAATCATCAAGTTTCTGATTACCGCTTAGGCAAAACTTTTGCTAACGATGTGCGCTGCTACTTGCGCGACTTACCAAACCTAGAACTAGCAAAAATCCTAACGGGTGGTCTGTCTTACGCTGAGATGCCAATGAAATCATCTTCAATGATGCAAGGCATGCACGCACCAACCGACTTCATTATCGAGCCGCTACCAAACCACCTATTTACTCGTGACACATCTTGCTGGGTATACGGTGGCGTATCCATCAACCCGATGGCGAAACCTGCTCGTCAACGTGAAACCAACCACGTTCGCGCTATTTACCGCTGGCACCCAACATTTGCTGGCCAAGACTTCATTAAGTACTTCGGCGATGAAGAAAACATCAGCTACGACAACTCAACCATTGAAGGCGGTGACGTTCTTGTAATCGGTCGCGGCACGGTTCTTATCGGTATGTCTGAGCGTACAACAGCACAAGGTGTTGAGCACTTAGCATCTAGCCTATTCAAACACGGTCAAGCGAAACAAGTTATCGCAATGCAGCTACCAAAACACCGCTCTTGCATGCACTTAGACACCGTTATGACGCACATGAACGAAGATACGTTCTCTGTTTACCCGGAAGTGGTGAGTAAAGACGTACAGTGCTGGAACCTAACTGGTGATGAGTCTGGCGCAGTGAAAGTGAAAGAAGAAGGCTACTTCGTAACAACTATCGAAAAAGCACTTGGCGTAGACAAGCTAAACCTAATCACGACCGGTGGTGACAACTTCCATGCAGAACGTGAACAGTGGAACGATGCAAACAACGTTCTAACGGTTAAACCTGGCGTTGTGATTGGCTACGAAGGCAACACCTACACCAATGAAAAATACGATAAAGCAGGCATCAGAGTTCTTCCTATCCCTGGAGATGAACTTGGCCGCGGTCGCGGTGGCGCACGCTGCATGAGCTGCCCAATTCAGCGTGATGGTATCTAATCACTAAGACGAAAACGGCCAAGTTGAATGATCTTAAATAATCTCAGCTTGGCCAAAATGAGAGAACACAATTATGACTAAGCAAACTGTTGTTGTTGCACTCGGCGGTAATGCCCTACTTCGTCGCGGTGAGCCGTTAGAAGCCGATGTTCAACGCCGTAATATTGAAACAGCGGTTAAAACCATCTCTGAAATCGCGAAAGTGTACAACGTGGTTCTAGTACATGGTAATGGCCCACAAGTTGGTTTACTGGCTCTGCAAGGTTTGGAATACAAAAAAGTAAACCCGTATCCGCTAGATGTATTGGGCAGTGAGACTCAAGGCATGATCGGCTACATGCTGATGCAAGAGTTCAAGAACTATCTACCTAACCGCAACATCTCGTGCATGTTGACGCAAATGACCGTTGATCCAAACGATCCTGCATTCGCCGATCCAACGAAGCCGATTGGCCCGATCTACGAAGAAGCGGAAGCGCGTGAATTGGCGGAGAAATTCCACTGGATCGTCAAACCAGACGGCCAACACTTCCGTCGCGTTGTGCCAAGCCCACGCCCTACTGGCATTGTTGAGCACGAAGCGATCACCCAACTTATCGATGCAGGCCACCTAGTGATTTGTACTGGCGGCGGTGGCATCCCAGTGAAAAAAGAGAACGGCAAATTAGTGGGTGTTGAAGCGGTTATCGACAAAGACATGTCAGCGGCTTTCTTAGCGAAACAACTGGATGCGGATGCACTGCTTATTTTGACCGACGCGGACGCTGTTTACCTTGATTGGGGCAAACCGACTCAACACGCACTGCGCAGCACCACACCAAGTGAACTGGCGAAATTCGAATTTGATGCAGGCTCTATGGGACCAAAAATTGAAGCATCGTGCGAATTCATTCAGCAAGGCGGCAAAGTCGTCGGTATTGGTGCACTCGAAGATGGTTTGCAAATTCTGCAAGGCCAAGCGGGTACCAACATCACCAAAGATTAACCCACTCGCGAGCTTTTCAAACCTTGCGAGAAAACTGAATCACCGTTTGAACTGAAATTAATACACAAAAATTGAATCGCGCTTTCTTGAATTTTCTTTCCCTGTAACAGGAAAGCGCCTAAATCTAAGAAGGAATACATCATGGCTTTTAACCTACGCAATCGTAACTTCCTAAAACTACTAGATTTCACTCCACGCGAAATTCAACACTTGTTAGATCTTTCAATGGAGCTTAAAAAAGCGAAGTACAACGGTTACGAACAGCCAAAACTAACTGGCAAAAACATCGCACTTATCTTTGAGAAAACCTCAACTCGTACTCGCTGTGCATTCGAAGTAGCAGCATTCGACCAAGGTGCTCGCGTCTCTTACTTAGGCCCATCTGGTTCTCAAATTGGCCACAAAGAATCAATGAAAGATACCGCTCGCGTTCTTGGCCGTATGTACGATGGCATTGAATACCGCGGCTTCGGTCAAGAAATCGTTGAAGAGCTCGGCGCTTACGCTGGAGTTCCAGTATGGAATGGTCTGACTGACGAATTCCACCCTACACAAATTCTTGCTGACTTCCTAACCATGACGGAATACGGCCGTGGTAAACAACTGCATGAAATCAGCTTTGCTTACCTAGGTGATGCTCGCAACAACATGGGTAACTCTCTAATGGTTGGCGCTGCGAAAATGGGTATGGACATTCGCCTTGTTGCTCCAAAACAATTCTGGCCACAAGAAGAGCTACTGGCTCAATGTCGTGAAATCGCAGAACACACTGGCGGCAAAATCACGCTAACAGAAGATGTTCAAGAAGGCGTGCAAGGGTGTGACTTCCTATACACCGACGTTTGGGTATCAATGGGCGAAGCAAAAGAGGCATGGGCTGAGCGTATCAACCTAATGATGCCTTACCAAGTGAACATGGAAATGATCAAAGCAACAGGCAACCCACATGTGAAATTCATGCACTGTCTGCCAGCTTTCCATGGCGAAGATACCACGGTAGGCAAACAACTTGCGGCTGAATATCCACAGCTAAAAGACGGTGTGGAAGTGACTGATGAGGTAGTTGAGTCTGAATACTCTATCGTGTTCGATGAAGCTGAAAACCGCATGCACACCATCAAAGCAGTAATGGTTGCAACACTAGGCAGTTAATTACCTAAACAGCTAAGAATCGAAACAACTAAGAAGTTAAGCACTCACTTGTTCGCGAGACATTGACAAGTTAAGTGTAATGACAGGGAAATGCGGGCGGCGAACTTGGGATTTAGCCCTTGGATAAAGCCCGCATTTTTTTTCATTCGTTTGAAAAGATTATTGCCGAAAAAAGTCGAAGTTCTTCAGCCCCAACAAAGGCTTAAAAAGAAGTGAAAATGCAGGCCAATTTCGCATAAAAATCCATTAAATGAATACTTTACAGAAAGTATTGCATGGCCTTTTTATCTGAGTATAATCCTCCGCAATTTGTCTAAAGAGAGCAAAAAATGAACCGCAATTCTGTCGCACATAATTGTCAAACTGCACGCCAAAGAGTGGCGGTGGTGTCATTTTTATTTTGCTCTATTGATCGTTTCGAAGCCTCCTATTTTTAGGGGGCTTTTTTTTTGTCCGCAATTTGACTGTATGCATAGAAAAAGGAAGACCCGTTATGGCGCATTCGTTATTTAACAAGCACATCATCTCCATTCCAGAGCTCTCTCGTGATGAACTGGAGCTTATCGTCGATACTGCTGCAAGACTCAAAGCAGAACCAAATCCAGAGCTGCTGAAAAATAAGGTGGTGGCGAGCTGTTTCTTTGAGCCGTCAACTCGAACTCGCCTTTCATTTGAAACCGCAGTTCAACGCCTAGGTGGCACGGTCATCGGTTTTGATAATGGCGGTAACACATCGCTGGCGAAAAAAGGCGAAACACTTGCCGATTCGGTGCAGGTGATCTCTTCTTACGTTGACGCCTTTGTGATGCGCCACCCACAAGAAGGCGCAGCACGTTTAGCCTCTGAGTTCTCTAACGGTGTGCCAATTGTGAATGGTGGCGACGGTGCCAATCAGCACCCAACGCAAACCTTGTTGGATCTGTTCTCGATTTACGAAACGCAAGGCACGCTCGATAACCTCAATGTGGCTTTCGTCGGCGACCTAAAATATGGCCGTACTGTGCACTCACTGACCCAAGCGCTATCAAAATTCAATAACGTACGTTTCTTCTTTATCGCGCCAGAAGTGTTAGCCATGCCGGATTACATTTGTGAAGAACTGGAAGAGATGGGCATCCAATACAGCACCCACAGCAGCATTGAAGAAGTGGTACCTGAGCTTGATGTTCTATACATGACTCGCGTACAGAAAGAGCGCTTTGATGCGTCAGAATACGCGCACATGAAATCGGCTTACATTCTAACGGCCGATACCCTGAAAGATGCACGCCAAAACATGAAGGTGCTTCACCCACTACCACGTGTCGACGAGATCACAACCGACGTAGATAAAACGCCACACGCTTACTACTTCGAGCAAGCTGAAAACGGTGTGTATGCTCGCGAAGCCCTATTAGCCCTAGTTCTAAACGACACTTTATAAGCAGGAGAAACAGTCATGGTTAAACAAACTCAGCTACAAGTAGAAGCCATTCGTAACGGCAGCGTCATTGACCACATCCCTGCTCACCTTGGAATCAAAATCCTCAAGTTGTTTAAATTGCACAAGACCGAGCAGCGCATCACCATGGGATTAAATCTGCCATCATCAGCGCTTGGTCACAAAGATCTGATCAAGATTGAGAACATCTTTCTGACTAAGGAACAAGCCAACCAATTGGCCCTGTACGCCCCGCAAGCGACAGTGAATCAAATTGAAGAGTACAAAGTGGTCAACAAGCTAACACTTGTGCTGCCAGAACAAATCAACAGTGTGTTCGCTTGCCCAAATAGCAACTGTATTTCGCACGGTGAACCTGTCGAAAGTAGCTTTAAAGTGCAGCTAAAACACGAAAACGTACAGCTAAAATGTCACTACTGTGAAAAAGTATTCTCTCGCGAGATCATGAGTGAAATTCGCTAACCCTTAGCGCCATTATCACGGTCTCCAAAGCACCCTAATACCGATGGATATTTATGCCAAACTTGGAATAAATATCCACTTAACAAAGAATAAAACTCCAAAATAAAAGCAATCAACTAGAATTTTATTTGGTGACCCCCTTCAAAAAGATAACTATTCTTTAGTGGTAGACTCAATGGATAGACGATCATACATCACGCATACCTTCCCTCTCTATTTCGGGATTCATCGGTAAGCCCTATTTAACAATCGTACTCTACGGCTTTGGGAGTACGCTCGGCGCTACGGACAAGCGATAACCACATATTGACCTTAAGGAGTTGTTCATGAACCCAATCACTGAGCACGGTTGCTTGTATTCAGCTGAAGATAAAACACTGACTGCAGCGTGCAAACGCTTACTACAACAACAAAGCTTCTCGACCCAAAATCAACTGCGAGAGAAACTTGTCGATATTGGCTATACAGGTATCAGCCAATCGACCGTCTCTCGTATTTTGTCACAGCTTGGTGTTGTCAAAATTCAGAATGCTTGCGGTAAAAAGGTTTACTGCATCACGGTTGAAAGTGCACCGGTTCGTGTCGATGCATCCATCTCATCGCAAATCGAATTCATCACTCATAACCAAGCGATGGTCATCGTAAAAACTCATCCAGGTTGTGCTCAATTAGTCGCAAGATTAGTCGATATCGACCCACATACTGAGATTATCGGCACCGTTGGCGGTAATGATACCGTGCTTATTATTCCAAAAGATACGATGAATATTGATGCTTGCGAACAAGTAGTAAAAGCACGCTTGGGTGTAGCTTAAATGTCTCTTTTACAAAGGCAAGTCACTCAAGTTGAATTGCAGCTCCCCACTCGATTACCCAATAAAATCGCTATCCCGCCTTAGGGGATATTTGTTTGCCGATGAAACTAATAGCAAACTATTACGGTCTGATTGAGTTAAGATACCTTCAACTCCATTTTGATGACTAAATAGTATGCGACGACTTGCCACATTACTTTTTGTTTGTGTTTCCCTATTCACCCAGCCTGCGTGGGCGCTATTTGGGAACGACAACGCCGAGCCAAGCTTCGGAGGCAATAACAATGGTTTTGTCCCTGTAGACCAAGCTTTCCCTTTCAATTACTACCAGCAAGACGACAAAGTCCTTCTCGACTGGCAAGTAAAAGAGGGCTACTACCTCTATCAACATAGCCTCTCGTTCACCGGGCAAAATCTCGCTATCGGTAATGTTGAATTAGAAGATGGTAAGCCGCACCAAGATGAATTCTTCGGTGAGGTGAGCATTTATACTCAGCCGTTATTCGTGCAAGTTCCTCTGCAGAGTTACCAAGATGGCTCACAGCTGATCGTTAAGTATCAAGGCTGTGCGGACGCAGGGTTCTGCTACCCACCAGAGACTCGTATCATCGACATTGAACCTTTCACAGCAACAGGTTCTGCTAATTCGCAAGGTAGTGACTCACAAGCTTCATCTTCTGCTGGCAACGAAACCGATGTTTCTACGCAACCAACATCTCCGAAAGCAGACGTTGTAAGTAACACGACTCAACAGCCAAATGCCCCTGTTTCAAAAGAAACAGGCTTAGCCGATAAGCTCGGTGACAGTTGGTGGACCCCTCTATTATTCTTAGCACTCGGTGTTGGTTTAGCCTTTACGCCGTGTGTGCTGCCTATGTATCCGATTCTAACGGGTATCGTTTTAGGTGGTGGCAAACTCAGCCAAGGTCGCGCGCTGATGCTGTCCTTTATTTACGTGCAAGGCATGGCGTTAACCTACACCTTATTAGGTTTAGTGGTTGCTTCAGCAGGCATGCAGTTCCAAGCCGCTATGCAGCACCCTTACGTGCTGATCGCGCTGAGTGTTCTGTTCGTGGCGTTGGCAATGTCGATGTTTGGCGTTTATAACCTGCAACTGCCAAGCAGCATTCAAACTTGGCTCAACAATCAAAGCAATAAGCAGCAAGGTGGCAATACCTTGGGCGTATTCGCAATGGGCGCTATCTCTGGCTTGGTGTGTTCACCTTGTACCACGGCGCCATTGTCAGGCGCACTGCTGTATGTGGCTCAGAGTGGTGACCTATTTACCGGTGCAATTGCTCTGTACGCGTTGGCTATGGGTATGGGTATCCCACTGATTTTAGTGGCAGTGTTTGGTAATAAGCTATTGCCTAAAGCGGGCAGCTGGATGAACAAGGTGAAGATCGTATTCGGCTTTATCTTGCTTGCCGCGCCTATCTTCCTGCTAGAGCGCATCATTCCTGAATTGTGGGCAACCGTGCTTTGGTCTGGCCTTGGCTTCATCGCCTTTGGTTGGCTTTACCACAGTAAGAATGCACTGCCATTTGGTGGCTGGAAGCAAAGCGCTGTGGGCATCATTGCGATGCTTGGCCTGTTCGCATCAGCTCAACCTGCGCTCAATTACTGGTTTGCAGAAAAGAGCGTGACGGTAGAACAACACATCCAATTTGCACGCATCAACACGGTTGAAGAACTAGAAATCCAGCTCATCGAAGCGAAGAAACTCGGTAAGCCTGTGATGCTCGACTTCTACGCCGATTGGTGTGTGGCATGTAAAGAATTCGAGAAGTACACCTTCCATCAAGCTGATGTGGAAAACAAGCTTTCTGACTTCGTACTGCTACAAGCCGATGTAACGAGAAACATGCCTCAAGACATTGAACTGCTTAAACAATTACAGGTACTTGGCTTACCTACGATTGAGTTCTGGGATGGTGAGGGTAACCATGTTCCAAATGCTCGTGTAACCGGTTTTATGCCTGCCGATGTATTCTTAAAACACATGCAAAACCACCAGCTATAACGGCAATATTCACTAAAATATAAGCCGAATCGAAAGCCGCACCGCCCCTCCGTAACGAGATGGCAGTGCGGCTTTTTTGCTATTCAGAGTAACGCTTTCTTATTCCGGGGATAAAAGTCGATATGGTTCAGACTTTTAATGCATAGATATTGTCCACATACTCAATCAGGATGATAATAAATATTAACTAAATTGTTAAAAGTATGAACGTCATGGACTCGACCTATACCATCATCATTGCTGATGACCACCCTCTCTTTCGCAACGCCCTGTTTCAGTCAGTTCATATGGCGATCAGTGGTGCGAACCTGCTTGAGGCCGATTCTCTCGATGCCTTACTGACTCTGCTAAAGAAAGAAGGCGAGCCGGATCTATTACTGCTCGATCTGAAAATGCCGGGCGCCAATGGCATGTCAGGCTTAATTCAACTGCGCGCTGAATACCCAGATCTACCGATTGTGGTGGTTTCTGCCAGTGAAGATGCCAGCGTGGTCACTCAGGTGAAGAGCCACGGTGCGTTTGGCTTTATTCCTAAGTCGAGTGATATGCGTGAGTTGGTGAGTGCACTGAATCAAGTGCTGAATGGCGACCCGTTCTTCCCTGAAGGGCTTATCACCAATAATGCAGCGTGTAGCGACCTTGCAGAAAAGATTTCCACACTGACGCCTCAGCAATACAAGGTATTAGGGATGCTTTCTGACGGCTTGCTTAACAAGCAAATCGCGTATGAATTGAATGTTTCGGAAGCGACCATCAAAGCACATATGACGGCCATCTTCCGTAAACTGGATGTGAAAAATCGTACTCAAGCGGTTATCTTGCTACAAGAAGTCCACAATTAAGCTTCACTGATATCCTCTTCTAAAGTCGTCTTAGGTAAACATAAACCCAACCTGACGACTTTATGATCATCTATCTCTGCAACCACCCAAGTGATGTCATGCCACTCAAAGCTATCACCCAATACAGAGTGTGCGCCAAGCTCTTGAGCAACCAATTGTTTTAGCGTCATTTCTCGCTCTTCTTCCGAGCCAAGTTCAATACCATAACAATCACTCACTGCCGCAACTGATAGCTCAACATCCAAGAAGAAGTCACCAAAGAATCGTGCCGCCTCTTCTGCTAGAGGCGCCTCACTAAACAACGAACTTAAGCTGTCCAAATCTTTGTCTTGACCAAGCACACATAAGATATCGTTCGCCTCTAACACGGTGCTGCCTGATGGGTGAAGCAAGGCATCCTTTCTAAACAGTGCAGTAATTCGCGTTCCTTCCGGCATAGACAAACGCTTTAGTGGTTCGCCCACACACCACTTCTCTTCTTTCAGCTTGTAGACAAACATCTCCCACTCACTAGCAGGGTAAATTTCAATGCCAGTACGAGAAATCGGTGTCGGCGTTGGAGGTAGCGTCACTTGAGCCAATCTCGCGACTTTCATCAAGCTGCCGCCTTGAACAATCAGCGACACCATAACCACGAAGAACGCGATGTTGAAGTAAAGCTGAGCATTAGGCAGGCCAGCCATCATCGGGAACACCGCCAGAATGATCGGTACCGCGCCGCGTAGACCGACCCAAGAAACAAACCAACGTTCCTTGGTGGTAAAGCTTCTGAACGGCAGCAAACCCAACCAAACCGACAGCGGACGAGCAAACAAAATCATACCGAAGGCCAGTGCCAGCGCAGGCAGAGCAATGTCCATCAACGTTGATGGCGTCACCAATAAACCCAATACCAAGAACATCACGATCTGGCTTAGCCACGTCATGCCATCAAGAACATTAAGAATCGAGTGTCGCGAGCGCGTCGGACGATTACCAATGAACAAGCCCACTAGGTAAATCGATAAGATGCCGCTGCCGCCAAGCATGTTAGAGAACGCAAACAGAGCCACGCCCCCACTGAGTACCAGAATGGAATAAAGGCCATCAGCCAATTGTACTCGATTGATTAAGCTCCATAGAACCCAGCCGCCGCCAATACCAACAAGAGTACCGATACCAAACTGCATCGCAAAACTTTGCAGTAGGAAGTTCATTCCCATCTCAGCGTCAGGGTTACCTAACAGCGCAATTAAGGTCACCGTCAGGAAGACCGCCATTGGGTCGTTAGTGCCCGATTCGATCTCTAGGGTTGAGCCAACACGCTCATTGAGACTCTGTCCTTTCAGCAAAGAGAATACCGCTGCCGCATCGGTTGAACCAACAATCGCCCCGACCAAGATGCCCTGCATTAATGACAAGTCAAACAGCCAAGCCGCCATTAATCCGGTTAAGGTTGCTGTACATGCGACACCTATCGTCGCCAGCGAGAGCGAAGGCCAGAAAGCGACCTTGAAGCTCGCCACCTTGGTTCGCATACCGCCATCCAACAGAATCACGGCAAGCGCAAGGTTACTCACCAAGTAGGTCAGTGAGTAATCATCGAAATGAATATTACCGGGTCCATCTTCACCCGCTAACATACCAACGAACAAAAAGATCAAAAGAATAGGAACGCCCAATCGAGAGGACACTTGTGAGAAAAGCACGCTGATGGCGATGAGTACGGCACCAGTCAAGAATAAGTGGTTAATGGTTATTGCGTCCAATTCGTTCCCCCAAAGAATAAAATCCGAGCTTTAAGCCTGTTGATCTTTTGCCACTAGCTTGTTGATCTTCTGCCGTTTAGCAAGGCACGGTCGGTGAAAGTGCCGTTGTTACTATAACAAACTTATGTTTCGCTTCGTGTCATAAGCAGGGCTAAATACCGTTTCTCGGTCATTTAGTTGTTAAATTTTATGACTCGCAGTCTAATTCATCCCTTTTTGTTAGACCTTTGGCTAATTTAACAACATTTTAACATCACATTTTTCTATGATTATGTCTCCTAGCTCCCATATTTCAGTACATTAGCGCTAATACCATCCCGACTAAAGTTGCACAGATCCCTTGACTTATCCTTGCTACATTCTAAATCGTAACATTACGTTAACACGCTATTTTACAAAACGGTTTCACAAAAACAGTTTCTACGAAAACGGAATAAAGGAGAAGGCAATGGCGTTCGAATCTACGGAACATGCTCAAGCCTATTGGAAGGAAAACTTGGGAATTATGGGAACACTGCTCGCGGTCTGGTTTGCGGTGTCTTACGGCGCTGGCATCTTATTTGTGGATGCCCTCAATACCGTTCAGTTTGGCGGGTTCAAGCTAGGATTTTGGTTCGCTCAGCAAGGTTCGATATACACCTTCGTGGCGCTGATATTTATTTACGTTGTCCGCATGAATGCGCTCGACAAAAAATACAACGTACAGGAAGACTAGAGGCTAGAACATGGATATTCAAACTTGGACGTTTATTCTCGTCGGTATTACTTTCGCGGTATATATCGGCATCGCAATCTGGGCTCGTGCAGGGTCTACTAGTGAGTTCTACGTTGCTGGCGGTGGTGTACACCCAGTAGCAAACGGCATGGCGACCGCCGCTGACTGGATGTCGGCAGCATCATTCATCTCAATGGCAGGTATCATCTCATTCGTTGGTTACGACGGTGCGGTTTACCTAATGGGTTGGACAGGTGGTTATGTACTACTTGCGCTATGTTTAGCACCTTACCTACGTAAGTTCGGTCAGTTTACGGTTCCTGATTTCATCGGTGAGCGTTACTACTCGAAAACGGCACGTATGGTAGCGGTATTCTGTGCAATCTTCGTATCGTTTACGTACGTTGCAGGCCAGATGCGTGGTGTGGGCGTTGTATTCTCTCGTTTCCTAGAAGTTGATATTAACCTAGGCATCATCATTGGTATGGGTATTGTGTTCTTCTACGCAGTACTAGGTGGCATGAAAGGCATCACTTATACGCAGGTAGCTCAATTCTGTGTCCTCATTTTCGCCTTCCTTGTTCCAGCAATCTTTACCTCAATCATGATGACAGGTAACCCACTTCCACAAGTTGGTATGGGCTCTACGCTATCAGGCACAGATGTTTACCTTCTTGATAAACTGGATGGACTGACCGAAGAACTCGGATTTACCGCCTATACCGAAGGTAACAAGAGCATGGTAGATGTATTCTTCATCTGTGCGGCTCTAATGGTCGGTACTGCGGGTCTTCCACACGTAATCATTCGTTTCTTCACGGTACCAAAAGTACGTGATGCTCGTATCTCAGCGGGTTGGGCACTACTGTTCATCTCATTGCTATACACAACAGCACCAGGCGTTGCAGCATTCGCTCGTGTAAACATGATCGAAACAATCAACGGCCCTGACATGCAAGGTGTCGCTGCAGCGGACGCACCAAGCTGGTACAAAAACTGGGAAAGCACTGGCCTAGTAGGTTGGGAAGATAAGAACGGCGATGGCAAAATGTTCTACTCGGGCGATGAGCGCAACGAGATGAAGATTAACCGTGACATCATCGTACTGGCTTCTCCAGAGCTAGCGAAACTACCAAACTGGGTTGTAGCACTGCTTGCAGCCGGTGGCCTAGCAGCCGCACTATCAACAGCCGCGGGTCTACTATTGGTCATCTCAACGTCGATTTCACATGACTTGTTGAAGAAAGGCTTCAGACCAAACATGACCGACAAGCAGGAGCTGTTAGCCGCTCGTCTGGCAGCCATGGTCGCGATTGTCGGTGCCGGTTACTTAGGTATTAACCCACCAGGCTTTGTAGCACAGGTAGTAGCGTTTGCCTTCGGCTTAGCCGCAGCATCCTTCTTCCCAGCGATTATCCTAGGTATCTTCTACAAGAAGATGAACAAGGAAGGCGCAATTGCAGGTATGTTGTCAGGTATTGCCTTCACAGCAAGCTACATCATCTACTTCAAGTTCATTAACCCAGCAGCAAGCACACCTGAAAACTGGTGGTTTGGTATCAGCCCAGAAGGCATCGGTACGCTAGGTATGTGTCTAAACTTCGTAGTATCGATTGCTGTAAACAAAGTAACTGCTGAAGTACCACAAGATGTACAAGATATGGTTGAGAACATCCGTTACCCGAAAGGTGCAGGTGAAGCTCACGACCACTAAGCACGACCACTAAACAAAGATGTTTAGCAAAAAATGAATCAGTACTTACATTGTAGGGATTAGGTACTGACTCCAGAAAGCCGATACTTCGTGTATCGGCTTTTTCTTTTTCTGCTCACTTTATAAAAAGATAAACAAAGGGTTGTTTTTAAAACTTTACTTGATAATAATTATCATTAACATCCAATAAAGAGATGCAGATGATGATGAAAGAGCAGCAGGTTCTCTATTCGAGATTTTACAAAGCACAGGATCGCTTTGCTTCATTAGAACAAGTTCAAGGCCATGAGCCGTTTGTAATTCGAGAGTATATCGAGTGTGCACTGACGCTTTCGGCTTACTATGAAAAGCATGCCGCTCAAGAAAACATCTTGTTGTGCGAGCTGTATCTACGCCAAGTTTTCTTTCATTTGATTGAAGCGATTGAGTCTCCTCAGCGCAGTTTCGCCTTTCGTCATATCTGCCTAGACTCTATTCACTCACCACTATTTTATTTGAAGCGCCACTACTGCCAGCAACCTCAAGGCCAAGCGCGTTTTTTGAATCTCAGCCAAACACTACAACAAGTCCAAGCCCCACTTGGCTAACAAGGATAGAACATGACCCTACAATTTCGGATTGAAAAAGACAGCATGGGCGAAGTGAAAGTCCCTGCCGATGCGCTATACCAAGCACAAACTCAGCGTGCAGCGGATAACTTCGCGTTTAGCTCTCACAAGATGCCGACCAGTTTTATTCAAGCACTGGCGTTAATTAAACAGGCAGCGGCAGATACCAATGCTCAGTTAGGTCTACTGGAAGGTGATATTGCCAACGCGATAGCCGAAGCCAGCCAAGAGATCATTGAGGGTAAACACCTCGATCAATTCCCTATCGATGTCTACCAAACCGGTTCAGGTACCAGTTCCAACATGAATGCCAATGAAGTGATTGCTACGCTTGCCTCAAGAAGCTTGCAAGGCGACGTGAACCCCAATGATCACGTCAACATGGGCCAAAGCAGTAACGATGTGGTGCCAACCGCAATTCAAGTGAGCGTTGCTTTGATGGCTGAAAATAAGCTATTACCTGCATTAACTCACCTTTCTGAAGCACTCACTATCAAGCAACAGGAACTTGCAGAGGTCGTGAAGACCGGCCGCACTCATCTAATGGATGCGATGCCAATGACCTTTGCTCAAGAGCTAGGTGGTTGGAAATTTCAGATAGAACACGCTAAGCAAGCAATAGAGAACACCCTGCCCGCTATCAAGGCTTTAGCACAAGGTGGTACTGCGGTTGGAACAGGGATCAATGCTGACCCACGCTTTGCCGATAAGTTTGCGAGTAACCTGTCTCAATCGACAAAGATCAGTTTTAGCTCGAGTGAAAACTTCTTTTTTAACCTCAGCAGTCAAGACGCGATCGTTGCGCTGTCAGGTCAGCTCAAAACGGCAGCAGTTGCGATCATGAAGATCTCAAACGATCTTCGCTGGATGAACTCTGGGCCGTTGGCTGGCTTAGGGGAAATTGAATTACAGGCTCTACAACCAGGCTCATCGATCATGCCTGGCAAGGTAAATCCTGTGATTCCAGAAGCTGCAGCTATGGCGGCGGCGCAAGTCATTGGCAACGACACCACCATTACCGTAGCCGGACAATCAGGTAACTTCCAACTTAATGTGATGCTGCCAGTGATTGCTCATAACGTGTTGGAAAGTATTGAGTTATTGGCAAACAGCTCAGTCGCTTTAGCGGACAAAGCCATCGCGACCTTCACGGTACGCCAAGACAATCTCGATTTGGCACTGTCAAAGAACCCAATCCTAGTGACCGCACTTAACCCTGTGATTGGCTACTTGAAGGCGGCTGATATTGCCAAGAAAGCTTACAAAGAAGGCTTACCAATTCTGGATGTCGCAGAAAGAGAAACCGATCTTAGCCGAGAAGAGCTCAGTAAACTGCTTGATCCAACCACACTGACACAAGGTGGCATTGCTGGTTAGTTATTGAATTAACAAGCGAATCGGCGTTCGCAAAAAAAACAGAGACAAAAAAGGCCTCATCTGAGGCCTTTTCACTATCCGCTCACGAACGTACTAATCCGAGCCTGTTAACCCAAACTAGCTCACTCGATTCAAGACCGCTCTTAACTTAAGTGGCTTCACTGGCTTGGCAATAAAGCGAAAGCTGTTGGCCTTTATCGCTGCCAACATGTCATCGGTTCTATCGGCACTAATGATGACCCCTTCAAAAGAGTCTCCGAGGCGCAAGCGACACTGCTGCAGGACTTCGAGACCCGTTCTGCCATTATCTAAACGGTAATCAGAGAAAATCACATCAGGTAGCCAACCCTCATCTAGGCACTGCAAGCTTTCGACCAAATCAACCGCCGTCTTAACCTCACAGCCCCAACGTCCGATCAGGTTTTCCATACCGACTAAGATTTCTCGTTCATTATCGACACACAATATCTTGAGATGTTCGATGTCGCTGGTCGCCATTGGCGTCGAAGCTTGCACAACTGGAGCCACTTTTTCCGCTCTAGCTAAAGTGATGGAAAAGACACTGCCTTGCCCCGGCCATGAGCGCATCGAAATTTGATGGCCAAGCACATGAGCAATACCTTTCGAGATTGCTAACCCTAACCCCAATCCTTGATCGGCTCGTACTTGGCTGCCACGAGTAAACTCTTCAAAGATTTCTTGTTGCTTGTCTTCATCGATACCGGTTCCATTATCCCACACATCAATTCGAACCTGTCCATTGACTCTTCTCGCACCCAGTACCACTTTCCCTTCCGGGTTGTAGCGGAACGCATTGGTCAAAAAGTTCTGAATCACACGCCTCAACAGCTTAGGGTCTGAATGAATGAACAATGACGACGGAATCATCTTAAACTCAATTTTCTGTTGTCTCGCTAGAGCGCTAAATTCCGCGTTCAAATTGGTTAATACGTCATGCACGGCAATCGCGTGAATGTTGGTTTCTAACTTTCCGGACTCCAATCGAGAGATATCCAGCAAGTCACCAATCAAATCTTCTGCGGCGCCAAGTGCACTCTCGATGTGAGATGACAATTGCTTCACCTCTTGCTCTTTTGCCACCTCAGACAGTGACGAAGCAAATAGACGTGCGGCATTGAGCGGCTGCATCAAATCGTGGCTTACCGCGGCTAGAAAACGACTCTTAGATTGTGATTCTTGATCCGAAATCTGCGTGGCTTTTACCAAGCGATGGTTAAGCTTTTCGAGCTCTTGAGTTCGCTCATGCACTCTCGATTCCAAGCTTTCATTGGCATCTTTTAGCGCTTGCTCTGCTTGTCGGAATACCGTGATGTCGGTAAAGCTCATCACAAAACCACCACTTGGCATTGGGTTACCTTGCACCTCAATCACTCGACCATCAGGACGAATACGAGAAGAGGTGTGTCGTGTTCCTTGCTCAAGGTGATAAACACGGCGGCGAACGTGATCTTCCGGGTCACCCGGGCCACACAAACCTTGTTCAGCATTATGACGAATCACATCTGAAATGGGTCGACCAACCTGAATCAAGCCAGCAGGGAACTCAAACAGTTCTAAGTAACGTTGATTCCACGCCACCAGCCTCATTTGTTTGTCGATTACTGCAATACCTTGGCCAATATGTTCAATCGCGCCTTGCAGTAAACCACGGCTGAAGTCGTACAGTTCCGAAGCTTCATCCACGATGGTCGCGACTTCTTCAAGCTGCATGTTTCTTCCCTGTAAAGCGGAAGTAAGTACTAACTTAGCAGACGAAGCACCGAATACTCCGGCGAGCACGCGCTCTGCGTGTCGAATCAGACTTGCAGGCGCTTGTTGATTAGGAAGCAGCGGCTGACCGTGTTGTTGCCAATAGCTGTGTAAGGCACTTTTGGCACGCTTACGGCCTACAAAACGCGACGCCAGCATCTCTAATTCAGCGACCGTCACTCGGTTCTGGTAAAGGCTGATATTCTCGTTTTCAGGCAGCGGCGTGCCAACAAATGCTGCTGATTGTAAGCGCTCACTTAGGCTTGGGCGAGTCGTCATCGAAACCACGGCATAGCACAAGGTATTAAGTACAATACTCAGCACAATGCCCCAGTTTGAACTGCTGATATTCCAGCTACTGAGCAGTTCTGGCGGCGTGATAATCCACAGTAAAAGGTTACTTTCACTGTCGCCAGCCAACATGCTGGTTTGGCTCATCAAGGTAATCAGCCAAATCAACGAGCCCACCATTAAGCCGACATACACGCCCTTGCGGTTACCCGGGCGCCAGTACAAACCACCAATAAGTGCTGGCGCGAATTGAGCAATCGCAGCAAAGGAAAGAAAGCCAATCGCTGACAGTGAATGGATGGTATCGAGCGCCTGATAAAACAGCCAAGCACCCAGTAACAGCAGTAAAATTAGCCCGCGGCGAATCACCAATAGCAGGCCAGAAAAGTGTCGATGGGTTCTTTGAGTTAGGCGCATACGGCGCAGTAACAATGGCATCACTAAATCATTCGACACCATGATCGCCAAGGCGATGGTCGACACTATCACCATGCCACTTGCCGCAGACGTACCACCAAGGAAAGCCAGCAAGGCAATGTGATTAGCGCCTTCTGACATTGGCACACTGATCACATAGGTATCCGCTGGCATACCAGTAAGTAGTCCTTGTCCTGCCCAAGCAATTGGCAGCACGAACAGTCCCATCAAAATCAGGTAAAGCGGAAACAACCAACGAGCGGTATGCAGGTCTTGAGGACGTTCGTTCTCTACCACCATGGTATGGAACTGGCGTGGCAGACAGACAATCGCCAACATGGTCAAAACGGTATGAATAATTAAGGTCGGAATATTGGGTGATTCGTAGGTGGAAGCCGCCACATCAAGCAAGTCGATCTTGTCGCTGCTCATCGCCAGATACATGATGAATAGGCCAACGATCAGGAATGCCGCGAGCTTAACGATGGATTCAAACGCCACCGCCATCATCATGCCACGGTGATGCTCTGTGTTATCAATGTGTCTTGTACCAAACAGCATGGTGAAAATAGCCAAAGCACCGACCACAAACCAAGACACATGATAGTCCTGATAACCGAAGTCAGCCGCTAGGTTGGGTGCAACAATATCCAACCCCATGGTAATACCACGCAGTTGCAGAGCAATATAAGGAAGGATACCAACCACGGCGATAACCGTCACCGCCACCGCTAAGCCCTGAGATTTTCCATAACGAGCCGCGATAAAGTCGGCAATGGAGGTGATATGTTCCCGCTTCGCAATCAGGATCAGCCGCGCCAAGATCCGCCAGCCTAGTGTAAAGACTAGAATCGGGGCGAGGTAAATGGGTAAAAAAGACCAAGGGTTGTTACTCGCCTGCCCGACCGTTCCATAGAAGGTCCAAGAGGTACAATACACGGCAATCGAAAGGCTATAGATCCACGGGCGCCAACGCGATAGCCAACGAACCTGCCTGTCTCCATACCAAGCGATCAGAAATAACACGCCCAAGTAGGCTAAAGAGACTGGAATTACTATCCATCCTTGCATTGAAAACCCTTTTTTCATCCATAAAAAAACCTCTCCATAAGGGAGAGGTTTCATTTAACTAAGGATGGGTGATTAACTCAATCGCATCGCTTAAATTCTGTGCTTTAGACTCTAATTATCAGCATTTGCTGTGAGATTCTGACTGTTCCGAATCTGATTGATTAATCTCAACCACTGAACTTCTTTCATCCAACTTAATGAACAGAGCAAGTGCACCCATTGCAGCCATGCCCCAGAAGATATTTGCGCCCCAAAGCTCATAACCCCAACCACTTAAGGTGGTCATCAGTGCAATAAAGGCACCTAATGGAATCGCGTTATACAGGGCTTGTAGCGCAACCATCTTGTTTTGTTCTTCAGATTGGATGTATTGAATCGCGGCGATGTGTGCCATGGCAAATGTCACACCGTGCAGCAACTGCACCATCACCAGTGCAAAAATCGCCGTGGTTGATGCGGTTATACCCCAACGCGCCATCACCCCAATAGCCGCGACGACAAACAAAGTACGCAGTGACCAGCCTGAGAATAATCGCTTACTCAGAGCAAATACGGCCACTTCAGCAACAACACCTAAACTCCACAAATAACCGATGATAGCTTCTGAGTGACCCGCTTCTTTCCAATAAATCGCACTAAAACTGTAGTAAGCCGCATGACTACCTTGCAGCAGCGCCATCAAGGCTAAAAACTTTACCACTGACGACTCACGCAGCAGTTCACCTAGTTTTGGTCGCGCCGCTTGTTGCTCAGATTGCGTTACTGGCATCACATTGGGGTTTCTCATCGCAAGAATCAATGACAGCAACACACCGGCAAGCGCAGTATACAAAATCATGTCAGTGCCGAATTGTGCCACCAAATAGCCAACAACCGTTGAACCTGCGATAAAGGCAATTGATCCCCAAAGACGAGTTCGGCCGTAGTCGAGCATTTTCAAACGACTGTAATGGTTAGCCATCGCATCAGAAAGAGGAATGATCGGCCCACAACAGAGGTTAAACAGTACCGTTGCCAACAACATCAGTATAAAACTGCCACCGGTGAAGAAGTGGAAACCGACAAACAGCAGCGCAGCGAAACTCAAACAGCGTAGCGCTGGCATCAAGTGTTCCACTTTATGGATACGCGGCGTAATCACTAAGTTGGCCACACAACGAGTTGCAAAGCCGATACCAATCAATACGCCAATATCACCAGCAGACACGCCTTGGTCTTCAAACCACAACGCCCAAAATGGCAAATACACGCCATACGCAAAAAAGAAACCAAGAAAATACTGAGAGATCCAGCCATAGGGTGAAGGGCTAAACATAAATGACCTATAAAGTGTGCGGAAAAAGGCAGCACCAATTATGCCTATCTCGCATACGATGAAAAAGGGAATTATTACTGGGATAGTATTCCCATATTCAATGGGTCTGGATATCGCATTTCAACAAGAGATTTCACGCTCATCAATACTCATACTCGCATTTAGACTAAAGTCGTCTGGAGCTTCGCTGGTATTTTGTCAGACTGATTAAAGACTCCCATTTCTTCTTGTGATGCTTATGCCTGACAAATTTAATATGCAGCACCCGCCCTTCGATAGCCTGTCCGACGCCGAACAGTTGAAGCTTCGCTCTTCATTAGACGTGGTGTATTACCGCTCTCAAGAAGTGATACTGGAAGCTGAAAGGCCGAGCCGACACCTGCATATTTTGATCAAAGGAGCTGTTGAAGAGCGCGCGAGCAGTGATGGTGAGATTTACGCACACTATGCCAATGACGATATTTTTGATGTCCGCAGCCAGTTTGAACCCCACACCAAACACCGATATATCGCACTCGAAGATACATTAAGTTATCTGCTGCCCACCGATATTTTTCTTGAGCTTTACCACGCCAATGGCCAATTCGCTGCCTACTTTGATAGCAACCTATCAACACGAAAAGCTTTGATAGAAGCCGCCCAGCAGCAACAGAATCTTGCCGAGTTTATATTAACCAAAGTGGATGACTCTATCTATCACCCACCACTGATACTTGAACCAAACCAACCGATCAACCAAGTCACTCAAACCCTTAAAGAACAAGGGTTAGACTCGGCCCTAGTCCATTTGGAACATAATGATCCAAAAGCTTTTGGATCATCATGTTCCTTGCCGTATGGAATCGTCACTCGAACCAATTTATTGCATGCTGTGATGCTCGATAATTTCACACTGGATGCGCCTGTCGGTGAGATCGCAACGTTTCCGGTGATGCACGTGAACCAAGGCGATTTCTTATTTAACGCCATGATTACCATGACCAGAAATCGAGTAAAAAGGTTGATGGTTTGTGATGGTAAAAATGCGGTCGGCATGGTGGATATGACACAGATTCTCAGTGCATTCTCCACACACTCCCACGTTCTTACTTTGCGTATTGCGCGCGCCACCAGCGTTGAAGAATTGGCAATGGCATCCAACAAACAACGTCAACTGGTCGAGAGCTTGCTCAGTAATGGGATTCGCACACGCTTTATCATGGAGCTGATTTCTGCGGTCAACGAACAGATCATAGAGAAGGCTTTTGAGTTGGTGATCCCACCTGCACTGCATAATCATTGCTGCCTAATCGTGTTGGGTTCTGAGGGGCGTGGAGAGCAAATTCTCAAAACCGATCAAGACAACGCTCTGATTATTCAAGATGGTTTGGAATGGCATCAATGCCAAAGTGCCATGAACGACCTCACCCATACCCTTCAACAATTGGGTTACCCACTGTGCCCGGGCAACGTAATGGTCAACAATCCGAAATGGGTGCATTCAGAACAAGAGTGGAAACAAACCCTCACCCATTGGGTAAAAAAAGCCACGCCAGACACCGTGATGGATATCGCGATCATGGCAGATGCACACGCAGTAGCGGGGAATAGAGAGTTATTAAAACCTGTAAAGCAGCACCTCAGTGATTTAATGCTCGGACAAGAATTGATTCTGACGGAGTTCTGCCGCCCGGCGCTGAACTTCTCAGTTCCCCTGACCCTGTTTGGTAATGTGAAGCAATCTAAGTCCGGACTCGATATCAAACAAGGCGGTATTTTCCCTATCGTGCATGGTGTGAGAGCGCTTTGCCTAGAACATGGTGTCACGGTCAACAACACCTTCGAACGCATTGAGCAGCTGGTCAGCAAGAAAGTATTAGAGCAAAGTACTGCCGATAATCTCAGTGAAGCACTCAAGCAATTCTTTAAGTGGCGCTTAGCCCAAAGGCTTTCTCAGCAGCACAGCAGCAACAAGATTAACGTCAAACTGATGGAACGAGCAGACAGGGATCTGCTTCGTCATAGCCTGCACGTGGTGAAGAAATTCAAGCAATGGCTCGGCTACCACTATCAGATACGGGATTAGGCATTGAACGATGAATAGGTTGGTTCGCTATTACTGGCATCACAAGCTCAAAGGCTCCCTCTATCAGCCTCTGTTTACTGCGCCTATTGATCATGAATATGTATCGCTCGATTGTGAAACCACCAGCCTAGATCCCAATCAGGCAGAATTAGTTACCATTGCCGCGACCAAGATCATCGGTAACCGAATCATTACCAGCCAACCTTTTGAAGTCCGGTTGCGCGCCCCCCAATCGCTCGATTGCAATTCAATAAAAATCCACCGTATCCGTCATCAAGATCTAAAGCACGGCATCGAAGAAAAACAGGCTTTAATCGAGCTACTGAACTTCATTGGAAATCGTCCTTTAGTCGGCTATCACATCCGCTATGATAAAAAAATTCTCGACCGCGCCTGTTTAAAACAGCTTGGATTTCCACTGCCTAACCGATTAGTCGAAGTGAGCCAACTCTATCAAGACAAACTCGAAAGACAGCTGCCCAATGCCTATTTTGATCTCAGTATGGACGCCATCTGTCGCCAACTCGATTTACCTATCCCGGTCAATAAACATGATGCATTACAAGACGCTATCTCCGCTGCGCTGATCTTTGTGCGCCTGAAACATGGTGACCTTCCCCGTTTCAACTCTTCTTATTCTTAATTCAACCACTGTCGCTTCACATAGAGAGCAACATCTCAAAATTGAACTTAACTCGCTATTTTGTAAGTGAAAAGCAGCGTCTCATCCTAAAGTCTAATTGTGGAAATCGCCGTCCTAGCCGAGAGTGATAACACAAAGACGGTTCTGTAATAGACCTAGAAACTGAACACAAAGGAAGTTGCCAGTTCATTAGGAATGTAGGCACAAGGAGAGATGCAATGAGTGAAGCCCACGTTTATCCGGTAAAAGAAAATATTAAATCAACCACACACGCGGATAATGACACTTACCTAGCCATGTACCAGCAATCTGTTTCTGACCCTGAAGGCTTTTGGGGTGAACACGGAAAAATCGTTGATTGGATCAAACCTTTCACACAAGTAAAAAACACCTCTTTCGACCCTGGCCACATTGATATTCGCTGGTTTGAAGATGGCACGCTTAACGTTTCGGCTAACTGTATCGACCGCCACCTTGCTGAGCGCGGTGATGAAGTCGCTATCATCTGGGAAGGCGATGACCCGGCAGATGATAAAACTCTAACTTTTAATGAACTGCATAAAGAAGTGTGCCTGTTTTCGAATGCTCTAAAAGAGCAAGGCGTGCGCAAAGGTGATGTGGTTTGTTTATACATGCCAATGGTGCCAGAAGCGGCAGTAGCCATGCTGGCGTGTACCCGTATCGGTGCGGTTCACACAGTCGTATTTGGTGGTTTCTCACCAGAAGCACTGTCTGGTCGTATTATCGATTCAAATTCTAAAGTCGTTATCACTGCCGATGAAGGCGTGCGTGGCGGCCGTGCTGTTCCACTGAAAAAGAATGTCGATGAAGCACTGACGAACCCTGAAGTGAAAAACATCGAGAAGGTTGTTGTATTCAAACGCACTGGCGGTGATGTGGCATGGCACGAACATCGCGATGTGTGGTGGCACGATGCTATTGCTAATGTATCTGCAGATTGCCCACCAGAAGAGATGAACGCAGAAGATCCACTATTCATCCTTTATACGTCAGGCTCAACAGGTAAACCTAAAGGCGTTATGCACACCACAGGTGGCTACCTTGTTTATGCTGCGATGACCTTCAAATACGTATTCGATTACCAAGAAGGCGAGACTTTCTGGTGTACAGCCGATGTGGGTTGGATTACCGGTCACACATATCTTGTTTACGGACCGCTTGCTAATGGCGCAAAAACGATTCTGTTTGAAGGCGTGCCAAATTACCCGAACACCAGCCGCATGAGCGAAGTGGTCGATAAGCACCAAGTTAATATTCTTTATACGGCGCCAACGGCTATTCGTGCATTGATGGCGAAAGGCAATGAAGCCGTTGAAGGTACTTCTCGTGACAGCCTAAGAATCATGGGCTCAGTGGGTGAACCTATCAACCCAGAGGCGTGGGAGTGGTACTACAAAACAATCGGTAATGAGCAATCTCCAATTGTTGATACATGGTGGCAAACAGAAACGGGCGGTATCTTGATTGCACCGCTACCAGGCGCAACAGACCTGAAACCGGGCTCTGCAACTCGTCCATTCTTCGGTGTGCAACCGGCACTGGTTGATAACATGGGTAACATCATTGAGGGTGCAACAGACGGCAACCTAGTGATTCTTGACTCTTGGCCAGGCCAAATGCGTACCGTTCATGGCGATCATGACCGCTTCGAACAGACTTACTTCTCGACCTTTAAAGGCATGTACTTCACCAGTGACGGCGCTCGTCGTGATGAAGACGGTTACTACTGGATTACGGGGCGTGTCGATGATGTACTTAACGTATCAGGTCACCGTATGGGTACTGCTGAGATTGAATCGGCTCTAGTCGCGTTCGATAAGATTGCAGAAGCCGCGATTGTGGGCATCCCTCATGATATTAAAGGCCAAGCGATTTACGCTTACATCACGCTGAATGATGGTGAGTTCCCAACCGCAGAGCTTCATAAAGAAGTGAAAGACTGGGTACGTAAAGAGATTGGCCCAATTGCAACGCCAGATGTACTGCACTGGACCGACTCTCTACCAAAAACTCGTTCGGGTAAAATCATGCGTCGTATCCTGCGTAAAATCGCGACTGGCGATACAGGTAACCTAGGTGATACCTCGACACTGGCCGACCCAAGTGTGGTTGATAAGCTGATTGCCGAGAAAGCAGAACTGGCATAAGCAACCAGTCACAGCAGCTAATCACTGTTTAAAACAGCACTTTCTAAACCGTCACCTATGTGGCGGTTTTTTTATGGCTGATCTTGATCTCAAATATCCCGCCCCAAATTAAGGCTAAGACGCTTTTTTGTTAAGTTGGTAACAATTCCAAGCTGTATCAATAGGAGATTAGACCAGTAAATTGCTGCGATTTGCGCTGAATTAGCTATAATCTGGTTCTAATTTTTAAATTTGGGTTTTTCTCACTAGAAATTAACCGCAAATTTTCAATAAAATGGCAACATTCACGTTCGTAAACACGATAAAGGAAGATAGCCCCACGATGTCTACAAAGTTTCGCATTCTAGTTTTAAATGGCCCAAACCTTAACCTGTTAGGCCTTAGAGAGCCTGCACACTACGGTTCTCAAACACTTGACCAGATTATTAGCTCACTGACCGAGCAAGCGAAAGCACACGATGTTGAGCTATCTCACTTACAGTCAAATCGTGAGTACGAACTGATTGAAGCTATCCATAGTGCTTATCAAAATGTTGATTTTATTATTATCAACCCAGCAGCCTTTACACATACCAGTGTGGCACTGCGTGATGCACTACTTGGCGTTGCAATACCATTTATTGAGGTTCATCTATCGAATGTTCACGCGCGTGAACCATTCCGTCACCACTCTTACCTATCTGATAAAGCAGAAGGTGTGATTTGTGGCTTAGGTGCCCAAGGTTATCAATTTGCTTTGACCGCTGCGCTCAGCAAGCTCAACTCAAAGTAAACATAAACAACGAACTATTACTAACCTACTCAGTCATAGAGTAAGTTCAATTAACAGATAAAGAGAAAGAAACAATGGATATTCGCAAAATCAAAAAGCTAATCGAATTGGTTGAAGAGTCTGGTATTTCTGAGCTAGAAATCTCTGAAGGTGAAGAGTCAGTACGAATCAGTCGTAACAGCACTGCACCTGTAGCACCTGTTCAATATGCAGCTGCTCCAGCACCTGTAGCGGCAGCAGCTCCTGCGGCGGCACCTGTAGCAGCAGAAGCAGCAGCTCCTGCAGTTCCAGCTGGTCACCAAGTTCTTTCTCCAATGGTTGGTACTTTCTACGGCGCTCCAAGCCCAGACGCAAAACCATTCGTTAAAGTTGGTCAATCTGTAACTGCTGGCGAAACGCTATGTATCGTTGAAGCAATGAAAATGATGAACCAAATCGAAGCTGATAAATCTGGTGTTGTAACAGCTATCCTAGTTGAAGACGGTCAACCAGTAGAATTCGACCAAGCTCTAGTAATTATCGAATAATAGAGAGCACTCATTATGTTAGATAAATTAGTAATCGCG
The DNA here is from genome assembly GCF_041474195.1 of Vibrio sp. 10N.222.52.C3. Taxonomy (NCBI): domain Bacteria; kingdom Pseudomonadati; phylum Pseudomonadota; class Gammaproteobacteria; order Vibrionales; family Vibrionaceae; genus Vibrio; species Vibrio sp. 10N.222.52.C3. Next base: position 39,364 of record NZ_JBFRTQ010000086.1, read on the forward strand.
AACCGTGGTGAGATTGCACTACGTATTCTGCGTGCATGTAAAGAGCTTGGCATTAAAACGGTAGCGGTTCACTCAACTGCTGACCGTGACCTTAAGCACGTACTGCTTGCAGACGAAACCATTTGTATCGGTCCAGCTCGTGGTATCGATAGCTACCTAAACATCCCTCGTATCATCAGCGCAGCTGAAGTTACAGGTGCAGTAGCTGTTCACCCTGGCTACGGCTTCCTATCTGAAAATGCAGACTTTGCAGAACAGGTAGAGCGCAGTGGCTTTATCTTCGTTGGCCCTAAAGCTGAAACCATTCGCATGATGGGTGACAAAGTGTCAGCTATCACGTCAATGAAGAAAGCTGGCGTACCTTGTGTACCAGGTTCTGACGGCCCTCTTGACGACGACGAAGCAAAAAACAAAGCGCACGCTAAACGCATTGGCTTCCCAGTTATCATCAAGGCATCTGGCGGCGGCGGCGGTCGTGGTATGCGTGTTGTTCGTTCTGAAGCAGAATTAACAGAAGCTATCGCGATGACTCGTGCTGAAGCAAAAGCATGTTTCAACAACGACATGGTTTACATGGAGAAATTCCTAGAAAACCCACGTCACATTGAAGTACAAGTGCTTGCAGATGGCCAAGGTAATGCTATCCACCTAGGTGAGCGTGACTGTTCAATGCAACGTCGTCACCAGAAAGTTGTGGAAGAAGCGCCAGCTCCAGGTATCACTGAAGAGATGCGTAAGTACATTGGCGAACGTTGTACTCGTGCATGTATTGAGATCGGTTACCGCGGTGCAGGTACATTTGAATTCCTATACGAGAACGGTGAATTCTACTTCATCGAAATGAACACTCGTATCCAGGTTGAACACACGATTACTGAAATGGTAACGGGTATCGACCTAGTGAAAGAACAGCTACGTATTGCAGCTGGTCAGCCTCTATCATTCACTCAGGATGACATTAAGCTGCGTGGCCACTCAATCGAATGTCGTATCAATGCTGAAGATCCAGTTCGTTTCCTACCTTCACCAGGTAAGATTGAACGTTTCCACGCACCAGGCGGCATGGGCGTACGTTGGGAATCTCACATCTACACGGGTTACACAGTGCCACCACACTACGATTCAATGATTGGTAAGCTGATCACTTACGGTGAGAACCGTGATGTTGCTATCGCTCGTATGAAGAACGCATTGGGTGAAATGATTGTTGAAGGTATTAACGTTAATACTGAGCTTCAACTGTCTATTATGAACGACGAAAACTTCCAACACGGTGGTGCAAACATCCACTACCTTGAGAAGAAACTTGGTTTGTCATAATCCGTTCGTTTAAGAACAGTCAAAATGCTCACTTCGGTGAGCATTTTTGTTTTTGAACCGCCGAAAAAATCAATCTTTAATCCCCATTATATTCCGTGGGGTTTTGGTGAATTTGCTCATATTTTCTGCTAGACTCGCCATCCAATTTTTCTCATATAGAAGATGCAGCCATGCCTTGGATTCAAATCAAGCTTAATGCTACCAATGAAAATGCCGAACAAATCGGCGACATGTTAATGGAAGAGACTGGTGCTCTTTCTGTAACTTTCCTGGATGCACAAGATACCCCTGTATTTGAGCCTCTGCCAGGCGAAACTCGCCTTTGGGGTGATACTGACATTCTCGCGCTTTACGACGCTGAGACTGATACTGGTGTCGTTCTAGCGCAGATTAAAGCAAGCAACATGTTCCCTGCAGACTTTGCTCATAAAGTAGAGCAAATTGAAGACAAGGATTGGGAGCGTGAATGGATGGACAACTTCCACCCAATGAAGTTTGGTGAGCGTTTATGGATCTGCCCTAGCTGGCGCGATATCCCTGAACCTGACGCTGTTAACGTAATGCTAGACCCTGGCCTTGCATTTGGTACAGGTACTCACCCGACAACGGCATTGTGTCTTGAGTGGCTTGAAGGCTTAGACCTTGCAGGCAAAACCGTGATCGACTTCGGTTGTGGCTCAGGCATCCTAGCGATCGCTGCGATCAAACTAGGCGCAGCAAAAGTTATCGGGATCGACATTGATCCTCAAGCTCTGCTTGCATCAAAAGACAACGCACAACGCAATGGCGTTGCTGAGCAACTAGAGGTGTTCTTGCCACAAGATCAACCGGAAGGTTTGCTAGCAGACGTTGTTGTTGCCAACATTCTTGCGGGTCCATTACGCGACCTTTCTGGCATCATCAAGGGCCTAGTTAAGCCAAATGGTGTACTTGCGATGTCGGGTGTTTTAGATACACAAGCAGAAGATGTTGCCACTTATTATCGTGATGAGCTTCACATTGATCCGATCATCGAACAACAAGAATGGTGTCGAATCTCAGGTCGCAAGCAAGGCTAGACAAGACTTTGGGCGCTAATTGACTGAAATTTAAACAAATTACAAAAACAAATTGTAAATGCTCAAATATTAGTCTTTTCACGCAGCGAAAAAATGCGTAAAATGCGCGCCCTTGCTGGTACAGAACTGTGATGACATTTTTGAAAATCGGAAATTATCAACTTAAGAACAATCTAATCGTCGCTCCTATGGCTGGCGTAACGGATAGACCATTCCGTGAGTTGTGTCTTCGTTACGGTGCGGGGATGGCAGTCAGTGAAATGATGTCCTCCAATCCGAAAGTTTGGAAAACGTCAAAGTCTCAGCAGCGTATGGTACATGAAGGCGAATCGGGCATTCGTTCAGTACAAATCGCTGGTGCAGATCCACAGCTTATGGCCGAGGCTGCTCAATTTAATGTCGATAACGGTGCGCAAATCATCGATATCAACATGGGTTGTCCAGCCAAAAAAGTGAATAAGAAGCTTGCGGGCTCAGCCTTACTGCAGCATCCAGAACTCATTGAAGACATTCTGAAAGCGGTGGTAAATGCTGTCGACGTTCCAGTAACGTTGAAAACGCGCACAGGCTGGGATACAGACAATAGAAACTGTGTCCAAATCGCGAAAATAGCCGAAGACTGCGGCATACAAGCTCTTGCGCTCCATGGAAGAACTCGCGCTTGTATGTACAAAGGTGAGGCAGAATACAAACACATTAAAGCAGCGAAACAAGCAGTATCTATTCCGGTTATCGCTAACGGTGATATCGATAGTCCGGAAAAAGCGAAGTTTGTGCTGGAGTACACCGGCGCTGATGCTTTAATGATAGGTCGACCTGCCCAAGGACGTCCTTGGATTTTTAACGAAATCCTACACTATTTGGAAAACGGCACCACGATGGACCCACTCCCGATTTCGGAAGTGAAAGACATCATGCTTGGTCATGTGCACGCTCTACATGAATTTTATGGAGAGTTTTTAGGCCCTCGCATCGCTCGTAAGCATGTGGGTTGGTATCTAAAAGAACATGAACAAGCGAGTGAGTTTCGCCGTACCTTCAACGCATTCGAAGCAGGTGATCTGCAGCTTGAAGCGCTAGAAGGTTTTTTTGATAACGTTGCACCATAATTACGAGAAGAGCTAGACCGAATATGTTCGAACAAAATCTGACTTCAGAAGCATTGACAGTAACTACAGTTACATCACAAGACCAAATCACGCAGAAGCCACTACGTGACTCAGTTAAAGCATCATTGAAAAATTACCTTGCTCAATTAAACGGTCAAGAAGTCAGCGAGTTATACGAATTAGTATTAGCTGAAGTTGAACAGCCACTACTAGACACTATCATGCAGTACACTCGCGGTAACCAAACTCGCGCAGCAACCATGATGGGTATTAACCGCGGTACTCTTCGCAAGAAACTTAAAAAATACGGCATGAACTAGGCTAAATAGCCCTCAAGCCTTATATACAAAGGGATTGTGTAGTCACTCACAATCCCTTTATTACATCAAACACCCTACTACACCCCCCAACATACAAAATCACCCCATTAGAAATGATCATCCCTTAGCCCGTCTGTGTGTGCTCATACAGATAATTAGGCACCTATAAGAAACCAGACACGTATAAGAAGATAGTAAGAAAATAGAGTAAAAAGGGTCTATATAAGGCTATATG
>NZ_JBFRTQ010000087.1:0-61717 GCF_041474195.1 Vibrio sp. 10N.222.52.C3
CCTCCTCCTACTCGATTGTCTGTTGTAGGCGCATCTATTGCTCTACAACGATTATTCTTATTATACGTTCGTTACGTCGATGAACATTGACTCATCGATGTTAGAAGATGAAATTTCAGCTTCTTCGAATTCGTACGCTTTGCGGTCTTCACTACGGTCTAGTGGAAGGTTCACGAAGTCAAACAGCTCGCGGTCAGCCAGTTGGCTTGGACTTACGTTCTGGATTGACTTGAAGATCTTCTCAACACGACCTGGCGTTTTCTTATCCCAATCAATTAGCATCGCTTTAATGTTCTGACGCTGTAGATTCTCTTGAGAGCCACATAGGTTACAAGGAATGATTGGGAACTCTTTATGTTCTGCGTATTTGATTAGGTCCGTTTCACGACAGTAAGTCAGTGGACGAATAACAACGTTACGACCATCATCTGAACGAAGCTTTGGTGGCATAGCCTTTAAGCGCGCACCGTGGAACATGTTTAGGAACATGGTCTCAACGATGTCGTCTAGGTGGTGACCCAGAGCGATCTTAGTTGCACCAATCTTCTCTGCGAATGAGTACAAAGTACCACGACGAAGACGAGAACATAGGCCACACGTTGTTTTACCTTCTGGCACTTTCTCTTTAACCACTGAATACGTGTCTTTATCTACGATGTAGTAAGGAATGTTCAGCGTTTCAAAGTACTCAGGAAGAATGTGTTCAGGGAACCCAGGTTGTTTTTGATCTAGGTTTACTGCCACAACATCAAATTTGATCGGTGCTGCTTCACGTAAACGTAGCAAAATATCTAGCATCGCAAATGAATCTTTACCGCCACTAATACATGCCATTACTACGTCATTCTCTTCGATCATGTTGTAGTCGATGATGGCATTTCCAACATTTCTTCTCAGACGTTTCTGAAGTTTGTTGAATTCAAGTGTTTCTTTTCTATTATCGTTTTGGTTCATTGCGACTCTCACACCGTCGTATTACCGACTGTAGATTGCTAGTGGGACTGTTTTAGGGCGTGGATTATACGGATTTTTATTTAATGTTGAAATAGTAACGGCAGGATAAACAAGCTGAGTAATAGAAAGATTCTGCTTTTATTGTTCGATAAGCTCCCTAGCTGGTAGAGAAACGCGGTTTCACATGCTCTCGGTTGGTATCGCAGATAAAGAAAAGCAGCCTGATCTAATTCGATGAGGCTGCTTTAAGATATGTCGTAAAAGCTTAGGGGAATGATTCCGCTAAGCTTTTACTTCACTAACAATGATTCCGTTAAAAACTATTGCGCGGGAATGTACGGCAATACGCGAACTGTTGGTTCTGGTAACGTGATGCTGTCACTTCCATGAAGTTCTTCTAAGGTGAATTTCGCTCGCCCTTCTTTGATTGGTAGTTGCTTACCATTTGAAAGCTCGATGTTGCCTTCCAGCTTATTAGCGAACTCTAGCGTTACCCCTTGGATATCTGGCGTGAACCAACCAGAGAACATGCCGCTGACGTCTTCAAGCATCGCCTGCATCTGTGGTAATAGGTTTTCTAGTTGAGTTACTTCTACTGTGCCAGCTAAAGGCTCTTGCGTCATCACAACCAAAGAATACGCACACTCTTCTTCTTGAGTTTGTACAAAGATAAGAGGGTTTGCTGAGCGTAGGTTTTGATCTACCGGTAGAAGCAGTTCATTCGCAGGAGAGACTTTTAGCTCTTCGTAGTGCTCTTCTTTTTCCATCCAAGCTTTGCTGATGTGACAGGTTTGCTGAGCTTGTTGATCAACAAAGAAGACCGCAACTTTGACATCATCATGCCCTTCTTTGGTGTTGTTTTTCAGCTGAGTATAAAGCTTAGAATACGTGAACATGTATTCTTGCGCTGAAGCAGGAAGAGAAACCCCAAGGCTTAATGAGGCTAATAAAGCGAGTGCTGTCTTTTTCATTATTATAATCTTGTCGAAGTTGAGCGTTTATAAATAGAAAGAGCAGCCAATGAGCTGCTCTTTTTGTGATATTACTGGTATAAGCCGACTATCGAAGGCAACCAAGTTGGTATCAAAATGAGTTACTTTTTCCAGTATACCTCGTTGTGACGGATCATAGCTTGTAAATCAGTCACATAGTCGGAACCTCGCTCAGAATATTTTAACAAGCCATTGGTGAGCTCTGTCGCCGTTGCGGTTGTTAAAAGATCATCACCTTGCGCATCAAGTTTTGCACGAATCACTCTTAGATCGGCGTAAGCACGATTACGATTAAGGTTCATGAAATACCGATGTACGGATTCTTGGCTTGAAGAGAATGTTGCGACTTCATGAGAGCTACCTTCGTTACGTTGTAGCGGAACAAGGCCACAACCTTTGGTGTAACACCAGTGTCCAAAATAGTTATTTGCTTTAGTGGCGAAACGAGATGTACCCCAAGCTGATTCATTGGCCGCCTGAGTTAACACAAGCGCTTCAGGTAGCACGTTTACACGATTCAACATTTCTTTCAGCCAAGCGTCATCTAAGCCCGATGAAGGTACAGGCAGGCTATACAGCTTCCCTAGTCTCTTTGCGTATAACGCGTCTTCAGAGTCAACATTGTTCAACCCCGTCTCTGAAAGCTTGGTTAGAAACGCACGTTCTTTGGTGATTCGCTTGTTTTCGATGTTGATACTTGGGCGAAGATAAGAAAAGAAGGTGTCTTTCTTTTTATTTACATCTTCAATCGCTGCGAAATCTGGCTTATCAGAAGAGACGGTCAAGTCACCAAAGTTTTGCTCTGAGTCTGAAGCCTTTTGCCCCGCTCGCCTGTGCTCTTCTTCTTGTTGGTAAAGCATTGGGCCAACTAACGAGATCGAGCCAACTAAGGCTAATGCTGTCACTTTTAGCGCAAGTGATTTACTTGCGCTTAATTTAGAGTTGTTATGCATCGAATACCTGTGGGTCTTTATTGTTGCTACCGTTGTGGTCGTCGTCGCTCTTTGGTCTGTCTGACGCGATCAGTTTGAGTTTAATGCCAAACATCTCGCGGTAAAGAATCCCTTTCACGTGGAAGAAGAAAGGTAAAACGAAGATAAGGCCAATGCCGTACATCATTGCCGCGACGATGAACATCAGCATTACTAATAGGTAGATAGAAGCAACGGTGAAGATTTTTTTGTTGACAGCACGCAGAGAAAGCAGCAGCGATTGCATTGGCGGCACTTTCTTATCACAAATCAGCAGAATCGAATGGCTGAACGCCAGTGAGAAGTAGATAGACAAGAACGGCAGAATCATACCTGCGATGCCTTGAAGCATTAGGCTAAACAAAGTCACTAGAATAACCGGAACCGTAAACTGCAAACCTTTACCGATGTGGCGTACTTTGGTTTGTAGGCCAGCGGCGTGGCTCATTGCCATTAAACAGATACCGGCATAGATAGGCGCGCTGATCACTTCATAGCTAAAGTTCGCAATAAAAATCGATTCAACGATTTGTGGCGTGAACGACTCTGGGTCGATAACCGCATCCAAGATAACCGCAGGATCACCAAGCTGTAGTTTTAGTGCGATATAAAAGATAGCGAGCTGCACAAACATCAAAGCAATAATCGCTGGGGAAAACGAAAGAAAGTGACTTATCGTATGTTTCCAAGCTTCTTGGAATACAGCCGTTGCTTTGAGCTCATAATCGCCAGAAAGTGCACGGTTGATACTACCGCCCAAATTAAAATCTTTTTCGATGTCGTTGTTCATATTGATACCTAGGTGTGCCGATTAAGCGAAGCCACCTAACTTATTGATAAAAAATTACCTTCATTATACTCATATGTCGGATACAAACTAAAATATGAATCTGTAACAAGGCTTGCTTTTGCGTCTTAATGGTTAATAATTAGACACTTGTTAGGGTGTAGACCCAGTAAATAACAGTATGGTAAAGGATGTTTACTTTTACCTGCGAAATTTTTTATCTTCGAAAGGTAAAAAATGCTTTGAATTCACGTTTTTGGTGATTATGATGCGCGCCTTAAAGGTGTATAGCAACAGGTCTCAAATAGAACCAAGGTGGAGAAAAACAGACGTTGAACGCTAAAAAATCAGTAGGAAAGCCAGTAGTACAGCTAACTGGCATCAGTAAAAGTTTCGATGGTAAGGAAGTCATCGGCAATCTGGATTTAAACGTAAATCATGGTGAGTTTCTCACGATTTTAGGCCCATCAGGTTGTGGTAAAACAACCGTGCTAAGAATGATTGCGGGTTTTGAAACGGCAGATAGTGGTCAAATACTATTAGCTGAACAAAACGTAACCCAAGTTCCTGCTGAACAAAGGCATGTAAACACTGTATTCCAAAGCTATGCCCTATTCCCGCATATGACCGTTTTCGACAATGTGGCATTTGGCTTACGCATGCAGAAAGTTCCAAACAGCGAGATTGAACCTCGTGTAATGGATGCTTTGAAAATGGTGCGCCTAGAACAAATGGCACAACGAAAGCCACACCAGCTATCTGGTGGTCAACAGCAACGTATCGCAATCGCTCGTGCTGTCGTTAATAAGCCTAAAGTTCTTTTGTTGGATGAATCTCTATCTGCTCTGGATTACAAACTACGTAAACAGATGCAAATCGAGCTGAAACAATTACAACGCCAACTTGGTATCACGTTCATTTTTGTAACGCATGACCAAGAAGAGGCGCTGTCTATGTCTGACCGTATTATTGTTATGCGTGATGGCGTGATTGAACAAGACGGAACACCAAGAGAGATCTACGAAGAGCCTAAGAACCTATTTGTAGCGCGTTTCATTGGTGAAATTAACGTATTCGAAGCGACAGCGAAATCTCGTCAAGATGAAAAACGCATTGTTGCGACAATCGAAGGTGAAGAGTCCATTATCTATCACGATAAAGACGTAACACCGGGTCAAAAACTGCAAGTATTGCTTCGCCCTGAAGATCTTCGAATCGAAGAAATTAAAGAGTCAGAGCAACGCGGTATTGTTGGCCACATTGTCGAGCGAACCTATAAAGGCATGACATTAGATTCAGTCGTAGAACTTGAATCTGGTATGCGTGTCATGGTTAGCGAATTCTTCAACGAAGATGACCCTGATGTTGATCACTCACTGGGCCAAAAAGTTGCAGTAACTTGGGTTGAGAGCTGGGAAGTGGTATTAGAAGATGAGCAAGAAGTTTAATTTACAAAACGCAATTGTTGCTTTAATCACAGGTTGGTTAGTGTTGTTCGTGATGATTCCAAACATCATGATCATTGGTACTAGCTTCTTAACTCGTGATGAAGCGAACTTGATCGAGATGACCTTCACTCTCGATAACTACGTGCGTTTGGCTGACCCGCTGTATTTTAAAGTGTTGATGCACTCTTTCTATATGGCAATTGTCGCAACCCTACTTTGTTTGATTATTGGTTACCCATTCGCTTACATCGTGGCAAAAATGCCGGCGAAGTGGCGTCCAATCATGTTGTTCCTAGTGATAGTACCATTCTGGACGAACTCTTTGATTCGTACATACGGATTAAAAATTGTACTGGGTACGCAAGGTGTCTTGAACAAAAGCTTGTTAGCGTTAGATATCATTGATAAACCGCTACGTATCATGTACTCAGAAACCGCAGTAATGATCGGTTTAGTGTACATCCTACTTCCGTTTATGATTCTGCCGCTGTATTCAGCGATTGAAAAACTGGACGATACGTATTTAGAAGCGGCTAAAGATTTAGGTGCGAACAAACTGCAAACGCTATTGAAAGTGGTACTACCACTAACAATGCCGGGCATTATTGGCGGCTGTTTGTTAGTGCTACTGCCAGCGTTAGGTATGTTCTACATCTCTGACCTATTAGGCGGAGCTAAGAACCTATTGATTGGTAACGTGATTAAGAGCCAAGTGCTCAACGCTCGAGACTGGCCGTTTGGCGCAGCGACGAGTATCGCACTGACCATGGCAATGGCTGTGATGCTGTATGCCTACTACCGAGCAGGTAAGCTATTGAACAAGAAAGTGGAGCTAGACTAATGGGGCGCACAGTTAAGTTCAGCTTTATGGCGCTGGTATACGCCTTTCTATACCTACCTATTATCGTATTGATCGCTAACTCGTTTAATGCCAATAAGTTTGGTATGAAATGGGGTGGCTTCACCACTAAATGGTATGACGCGCTTATTAACAACGACAGCCTAATGCAGGCTGCGTGGCACTCGATCAACGTAGCGGTGTTCTCAGCAACAGCCGCAACGATTGTCGGGAGCCTTACAGCAGTAGCCCTATTCCGTTACCAATTTAAAGGTAAAGGCATCGTAAATGGCATGCTGTTCATCGTAATGATGTCTCCAGATATCGTAATGGCGATTTCGCTTCTTGCGCTATTCTTGGTAATGGGTGTTCAACTTGGGTTCTTTACCCTACTTGCTGCTCACATTACCTTCTGTCTACCGTTTGTTGTAGTAACGGTATACAGTCGCTTGAATGGCTTTGATGTGAAGATGCTAGAAGCAGCAAAAGACTTAGGTGCAAGTGAATGGACGATTCTAAAACAGATCATTCTGCCTCTTGCTAAGCCAGCGGTTGCTGCGGGTTGGTTATTGAGCTTCACTCTGTCTTTGGACGATGTAATCATTAGCTCTTTCGTAACCGGCCCAACGTATGAAATCTTACCACTGAAGATTTACTCAATGGTTAAAGTGGGTATCTCTCCTGAGGTAAACGCCCTAGCAACAGTGATGTTAGTGGTGTCGTTAATACTGGTGATCATTTCTCAGTCATTAGCGAGAGAAAAAATCAAGTAAGTCTCCTACTCTATATAGAGACTGGCTTGATTAAGAAGTTAAGAGACTTCAAGTTCAAAAAAAGTGTTAATCATAAACAGAATGGTAAATTGCCATTCTGTTTTTCTATCTACTGCCTTCGGGCAACGTTTAGTTTGGAGCTAACGTCAATGAAAAAATGGGCTACTCTATTAGCTGGTAGTGCATGTGCGCTTTCAATGTTATCTGCACCATCATTTGCAAAAGATAACAAAGAATTGGTATTCATGAATTGGGGACCTTACATCAACAGTGAGATTCTAGAACAGTTCACTGATGAAACTGGTATCAAGGTGATCTACTCGACTTACGAGTCGAACGAAACCTTGTACGCAAAGCTAAAAACACACAACAAAGGCTATGACCTAGTTGTGCCGTCGACTTACTTCGTATCTAAGATGCGTGACGAAGGTATGCTACAAAAGATCGACAAAACTAAGCTGAACAACTTCAAGAATCTAGATACTAACTATCTAGATAAGCCGTACGACCCAAGCAACGACTACTCTATTCCACACGTAGTTGCGATCACAGGTCTTGCTGTTAACACTGACATGTACGATCCAGAAGATTTCCAAAGCTGGGCTGATCTATGGAAGCCAGAGCTTGAAGGTCAACTGATGATGATGGACGACACTCGTGAAGTGTTCCACATCGCACTGCGTAAGTTAGGTTACTCTGGTAACACAACCAACGAAAAAGAGATCGACGAAGCGTACGCTGAGCTACAAAAGCTTATGCCAAACGTTCTAGTATTTAACTCAGACAACCCAGGCGCGCCTTACATGTCTGGTGAAGTGGGTCTTGGTATGCTGTGGAACGGTTCTGCTGCTGCAGCGCAAAACGAAGGTCTACCAATCAAACTGGTTTTCCCTAAAGAAGGCGGTATCGGTTGGGTTGATAACTTTGCGATTAGCTCTGGTGCGGTAAACGTAGAAGCAGCTCATAAGATGATTGATTTCCTACTTCGCCCTGAAATTGCTGAGCAAATTTCTCGTGACACAGGCTACCTAACGGCCGTTAAAGCGTCTAACGAGAAGTTCAAAGATAGCCCTGCGCTATTCCCATCGCAAGAAGACCTTGATCGTGTTGAATGGCAAGCTGCGGTTGGCGATAAGACAGTGAAGTACGAAGATTACTTCATGAAACTTAAAGCAGGTCAGTAATTTAGCTTATTATCTAACTGTGGCTAAGTAACCAGTTTACTTAACAGGTCAACGTAGATAATCAATAAGTTAAAAATAAGAATATCAATGAATAGGCAGCTTAGGCTGCCTATTTTATTATATCGCTGCTATAATATAGCGCGATTTTTCGAAATCCTTTACCTTGGGTTCACTACCCAGCTCCAAATCAAACAAATGAACGGAACAGTAATGAAAAAAACACTGTATACCGGCGCATTGTGTGCTGCTACTTTACTTTCTACACCCTCTTTCGCAGCTGACCAAGAACTGTATTTTTACAACTGGTCTGAATATATTCCAAATGAAGTACTAGAAGACTTCACAGAAGAGACGGGCATTAAAGTCTACTACTCAACTTATGAGTCTAACGAAAGCATGTACGCTAAGTTAAAAACTCAAGGTACGGGTTACGACTTAGTGGTTCCTTCTACTTACTTCGTTTCTAAGATGCGTAAAGAAGGCATGCTTCAAGAGCTTGATAAAACCAAGCTAAGCCACTTTGCAGATTTGGATCCAAATTACTTAGATAAGCCATTTGACCCAAATAACAACTACTCAATCCCATACATCTGGGGTGCGACGGGTATTGGTATCAACTCAGACATGCTAGACAAGTCTTCAGTTAAAAACTGGGGCGATCTGTGGGATACGCAGTGGGAAGGTCAACTGATGATGATGGATGACTCTCGTGAGGTTTTCCATATCGCTCTATCTAAACTGGGCTACTCTCCAAACACGACTAACCCTGAAGAAATCAAAGAAGCCTACGAAGAACTTCGTAAGCTAATGCCAAACGTATTGGTATTTAACTCAGATTTCCCAGCGAACCCTTACCTAGCAGGTGAAGTGTCTCTTGGTATGCTTTGGAATGGTTCTGCTTACATGGCACGCCAAGAAGGCGCAACGATTGACATTATCTGGCCAGAAAAAGGCGCTATCTTCTGGATGGACAGCCTAGCAATTCCAGCAGGCGCTAAGAACACTGAAGCGGCTCATAAGATGATCGACTTCCTTCTTCGCCCAGAGAACGCTGCGAAAATTGCTCTAGAGATCGGTTACCCGACACCAGTTAAAACCGCTTACCCTCTTCTTCCTAAAGAATTTGCTGAAGACAAGAACGTTTTCCCACCACAATCAGTGATGGATAACGGTGTGTGGCAAGATGAAGTTGGTGAAGCGAGCGTTATTTATGACGAGTACTTCCAAAAACTTAAAGTAAACAACTAAGTTATTGTTAGTTAAGAAGTTAAGTAAATAAAGCGGCGTAAGCCGCTTTATTTTTTCAGATTCAGAAACTGATGTGTGTTATTAAAGACAAGGCTTAGGCCGTTAAAGAACCTTTCTCTGTACATAATAACTCGCCAACCAGTTTAGGCACCTCGATACTCGCCTTGCCGTAGCGCTTCTCTTCAAATTCACTTTCAACCGCACTTGGTTCGAGGTTTATCTCGATAGTATGTGCACCATGCATTTTCGCATCGTGAACAAAGCCTGCCGCTGGATAAACAACACCTGAAGTTCCGATAGAGATAAACAGATCCGCTTCTTCCAGTGCGGAATAAATGTCGCCCATTCTTAGTGGCATTTCGCCAAACCACACAATATGAGGGCGCATCTGCGCTGGAATTTGACAACAGTGACAAAGTTCACCCGTTTCAATATCGCCTTTGTGCTCTACAACTTGATTGGATTCACTGCAACGCGCTTTTAAAAGTTCACCATGCATGTGAATAATGTTGTTGCTACCGCCTCTCTCGTGCAAATTGTCGATGTTTTGAGTAATGATGGTAACTTTGCCATCAAGCTTGTCTTCGAGCTCTCCTAGCGCCTTGTGGGCTGAATTGGGCTGAATGCTCTCACTTTGCAGGCCGTGACGACGCTTGTTATAGAAGGCTTGTACCAAGTCAGGATCTTTTGCGAACCCTTCAGGCGTCGCTACATCTTCGATTTTGTGGTTTTCCCATAGCCCGTCTTGTGCTCGGAATGTTTGTATCCCCGACTCTGCAGAGATGCCAGCGCCAGTAAGAATTACGATATTTCGATATGGGAAATGCATATAACGTCCTTTTAGATATGTCACTTTGTAACAGCTTAGCACTGTTCAAATTCCAACAATAGTTTTGGGGATTAGACCATAGTCTTAGGCAACTGAATTCATTGGCTATTTGTGACATAACTCGCTTGATAGTTGTGGTTGTTGTTACTCAAATTCTCTGTTTTGCTATCCATAGAAACAAAAAAGCGACCGAAGCCGCTTAGTTCTGTTCAACAGTTGTCTACTTGATGTGCTTTACCCCACCAAGTGAACAACGTTAGTCTTCGTTGATAGAAGAGATCTTATGGATAGAAAGATCCGCACCGTTGAATTCGTCTTCTTCACTTAAGCGTAGGCCTGTTAGTTTGCTCAACACACCATAAACAATCATTGCGCCAATCAAAGCCACAGCAATGCCCGCTAGTGTACCGACAACTTGAGAAGCAAAGCTCACGCCCCCTAGCCCCCAGAATGTTTGCGAGCCGAAGATACCCGCTGCAATGCCACCCCAAGCGCCACATACGCCGTGTAGAGGCCATACACCTAATACATCATCAATCTGTGTTTTGTTTTGCATGTACGTGAACAGGTAAACAAACAATGCGCCTGCCACGCCGCCAGTCACTAACGCGCCTAATGGGTGCATTAAGTCTGAACCTGCACAAATAGCGACGAGACCAGCCAAAGGACCATTGTGGATGAAGCCCGGGTCATTTTTACCCGCAATTAGAGCCGCAAGAATACCGCCAACCATGGCCATGAGTGAGTTCATCGCCACTAAGCCGCTGATACCATTGATTGCTTGAGCTGACATTACGTTAAAGCCGAACCAACCGACACATAAGATCCAAGAGCCTAGTGCTAAGAATGGGATATTCGATGGTGCGAAGTTGGTGTGTTTGCCTGCACGGATGCGACCTTTACGCATACCTAAGAAGTAAACCGCAACCAAAGCAATCCAACCACCTACGCCGTGAACCACTACCGAGCCTGCGAAGTCATGGAACACGTAACCAAACTGACCTTCTAGCCAATCTTGGAATCCAAAGTTGCCGTTCCAAATGATGCCTTCAAAAAATGGATAGATGAAACCAACCGTAAACAGTGTCGCAATCAAAATTGGGTAGAAACGTGCACGCTCTGCGATACCGCCTGAAACGATCGCAGGAATTGCCGCCGCGAATGTCATTAGGAAGAAGAACTTAACCAGTTCATATCCGTTGCCTTGCGAAAGTGTTTCTGCGTCTGCAAAAAAGTGTGCACCGTAAGCAACCCAGTAACCGATAAAGAAGTAAGCAATGGCGGAGACACCAAAATCCGACAGGATTTTAACCAGCGCGTTCACTTGGTTCTTCTTTCGAACGGTACCGACTTCTAGAAATGCAAAGCCAGCGTGCATCAAGAAAACCATGATGGCGCCGAGTAATAGGAATAAAGTATCTGAACTTTGGGTAAGGGTTTGTACTGCACTATGAACTTGAGTCACCGTTTCACTCATTAAAGCATTCTCCTTCGCTTTATCTGATTTGCACTGATATCGTGCGATTCAATGTTGTAATTAATTAAAGACTCAACAGTGAACGCAAGATGCGTTCCAAGTGTGAGGGGTAATTTTCGTGCAACAGGTTTTGTTTTTAACTTATTGATTATTAAAGTCTAAATATTTAGGTGCACTTTTATGGTCCTTTACACCAAAAAAATCGCAACGACAATTGCACCAAATAAGGGAGTTGCACCATATTGAAGCGGTCAATAAGTAGGTTCTGATGCAGATAGCGGCTGACAACTATTTACGGTTCCGGGGACTTAAAAACAAAAAGCCCAGTTCAATGAATCACTGGGCTTTCTTTAGATATGTCATTAACGTCTCAGCGTTACAGGTTTGGTCCTGTCGACGGGTTTTGCGGTAGGTTTTGACTTAAACGCTGCATGCCTTGATACATACGGATAAACCAAACCACAATCGCAACACCACCGAACAACATGCCTACATACGGTATGTAGTAAGCGATGTCATCGATAATATGATTTTGATACCAGTAATCGTTCACACCGATCAACACGCCATTAGAGGTCGCTACTGTCACGATAAGTACAACAAAGAACGTCAAGTTCAAGAAGAACGAGCGAATCAAGCCGTAGTAATGGGTATCCACTACTTCGCCGTCTTCACCTTTATCTAAACGATAGCCCGCGTAGATGATGGCAACCACACCAGAGAGAAGACAAGTAAATGGCGTAAAGCAGCTTAGTATGTAAGCGACCCAAATACCTTTATGAGGTTTGTTCATTCTTATTCACCCCTTCCGTTTTCTCTGTTGCTGCGTTAGCGCTTTGTTCAACGCCGTTTTTCTCTTGTTCCATCACTTCTTTGTACCAAAGATCATGGTGCTCTTTAGCCCAAGTCTCATCAACTTCGCCTGTTACCATGCCTTCTAGTGCCCCTTCCATACCGAACAAGCCGATGTAGATGTGGAACACGAAACCACAGATAAGGATCAAAGCAGCCAACATGTGGACTAGGTTTGAGAGCTCCATATCTCGACGGGTTTGACCGAAGATTGGGAAGTCTAAAACCAAGCCACTGATCGCAGCCACACTACCCATAACAATCAATAGCCAGAACAGTGCTTTTTCACCCGCGTTCGAAAACTCTGCAGATGGATGAGAACCTTTATGTTTCCCGACCATACCACCCAGTTTCATGAACCACTGGATATCGACCATCTTGAAGATAGACTTACGCCACCACTTGATAAGAACAGCCATCAACAGCACATAGAAAATTGGGCCGATGTAGTTATGGTATTGCTTAGCCAGTAGAACGATGAAGCCCCAAAGGTCTGTTGGAATGTACGGCTTCAAGAAGTGCTTACCGTAAACCAACATCAAACCACTGAACGCCAGTGTTAAGAAGGTAAACGCCATACTCCAGTGCAAGGCACGGTCTAGTCGAGACCAACGTTTGATCTTACGGCCTGTTCTTGGCGCGCTTAGCATTAGCGGGCCAATCACAACGTACATCAAAGTCACGAAAGCAATACTGCCAAAGATAGCGACGGCACCGGCTGGTGACATCCACTTCTCTTTCAATATGTACCACGTTTGACCTGGAGTACTGATCAACACACCATGCTCAGCTGATTGAGATGTGGTGTAACCTTCCTCACCGTTTCTCACTTGTCGCCAAAAATCGGCGCCAGCAAGTTGTGTGATTTCTCGTTGAGCAGAGCTCGATTGAGTTTGTGATGAGTTCGTCTCAGATGCATGACTCATAGGAGAAAGCATTGTTAGTGCTGCCAACATTGGCAGCACTACAAGGAAGAGACGCTTAAACATTGTAAGCATATGTCTCTCCTACTTAGCTCTTAGTCGCATCGTAAGAAAGGTCGTTGCCGTCTGTCCAACCTGCACCTTTCGCACCACGTTCAACAACACGCTGACGGAAAACATCAGAAACTTTCTCTGCGTCACCCGCTAGCAGTGCCTTAGTTGAACAAAGCGAAGCACACATTGGCAGTTTGCCTTCAGCAATACGGTTCGCACCGTATTTTTGACGCTCTTCAACAGAACCTGGCTCTGTTTCTGGGCCGCCAGCACAGAAGGTACACTTGTCCATCTTACCGCGCTCACCAAACGCTTCCTGTTTAGGGAATTGAGGTGCGCCAAACGGACAAGCAAACAAGCAGTAACCACAACCAATACATAGGTCTTTATTGTGAAGTACGATGCCGTCTTCTGTATGTTCAAAACAGTCTGCAGGACAAACTGCCATACATGGCGCATCAGTACAGTGCATACACGCTACTGAGATAGAGTTTTCACCTGGTTCGCCATCGTTCAGTGTCACAACGCGACGACGTTGAATACCCCATTCCAGAGCATCATCATTTTCATTCTTACATGCAGTGACACAACCGTTACATTCGATACAACGCTTGGTGTCACAAAGAAATTTCATTCTAGCCATTTTAAGACTCCTTACGCTTTACGAATATTACAAAGGGTTACTTTCGTTTCCTGCATCAACGTGACAGGGTCGTAACCGTATGTGGTTGCTGTGTTAGCAGCTTCACCAATAACGTAAGGATCAGTGCCTTCTGGGTATTTAGAACGCAAATCTTCGCCTTGGAACTTACCACCGAAGTGGAATGGGATGAATGCCAGACCCGGTTTCACACGACGTGTAACCATCGCTTTCACCTTAATACGGCCCTTCTCTGCACCCTCAACCCAAACATCGTCACCGTCTTTAAAGCCGATGTCGTTTGCATCTTTCGGGTTCACTTCAACAAACATCTCTTGCTGTAGTTCTGCTAGCCAAGGGTTAGAACGGGTTTCTTCACCACCACCTTCGTACTCAACCAAACGACCAGAGGTCAGGATAATCGGGTATTCGCCAGATTTGTCTTGCTCTTGAATCGACTTGTAAAGCGTAGGAACACGGAAGATAGCTTCTTTGTCGTCCCACGTTGGGTAATCAGCAACTAGGTCGCGACGTGGCGTGTAAAGTGGCTCACGGTGCAGTGGTACACGGTCTGGGAATGTCCAAACAATCGCACGTGCTTTCGCATTACCAAATGGGATACAGCCGTGTTTAATTGCCACACGTTGGATACCACCTGAAACGTCAGTCTTCCAGTTTTTGCCTTCAGCAGCCGCTTTCTCTTCTGCAGTTAGATCATCCCACCAACCCAGTTGTTTCAGTAGTTTGTCACTGAACTCTGGGTAGCCGTCTTTGATCTCACAGCCTTTCGAGTAGCTGTCTTCTGCCAGTAGGCTTTGACCTTCAAACTCAACACCAAAACGAGTACGGAAGTTACCACCACCTTCAGCAACCGTCTTAGACGTATCGTAAAGGATGTGTGTACCCGGATGTTTCATCTCTGGTGTGCCCCAACATGGCCAAGGTAGACCGTAAGTCTCGCCATTTGCTGGACCGCCTTCTGCTTCTAGAGACGTTTTGTGGAATGTGTGCCAATTCTGTTGGTGTTCTTTCAAACGCTCAGGGCTTTGGCCTGTGTAGCCGATTGTCCACATACCTTTGTTGAATTCACGTGTAATATCTTCAATCAGTGGTTGGTTGTTCTCAACACGGATGTTTTTGAACAGCTGATCAGAGAAACCAAGCTTCTTAGAAAGCAGGTACATGATTTCGTGGTCAGGTTTAGATTCGAATAGAGGATCAACAACCTTGTCACGCCACTGTAGAGAACGGTTTGACGCCGTTACACTGCCGTAGGTTTCAAACTGAGTCGTTGCTGGTAGCAGGTAAACGCCGTCGGTACGATCATTCATTACCGCTGCAACCGTTGGGTATGGGTCAACAATAACCATCATATCCAGCTTCTGCATCGCTTTTTTCATCTCTGGACCACGAGTCTGAGAGTTCACCGCGTGACCCCAGTAGAACATGGCACGGATGTTTTCGCGTTGGCGAATCTTGTCTTTGTCTTCAAGTACGCCATCAACCCAACGAGATACAGGAATACCTGCACTGTTCATTGGTTTTTGACCGCCGTATGCGTTGTCGTCGAAACGGCCTTTCACCCAGTCAAAGTCGATATCCCAAACTTTTGACCAGTGACGCCAAGAACCTTCAGACAAGCCGTAGTAGCCTGGAAGTGTGTCTGACAGTACGCCAAGGTCAGTTGCGCCCTGTACGTTATCGTGACCACGGAAGATGTTTGCACCGCCGCCTGATTTACCGATGTTACCTAGCGCAAGCTCAAGTACACAGTAAGCGCGTGTGTTGTTGTTACCAGTCGTGTGCTGAGTACCACCCATACACCAAACGATACAACCCGGACGGTTTTCAGAAAGTAGTTTCGCGGTGTGGTATACGTCTTTTTCACTAACACCAGTTACGCGTTCAACTTCTGCTGGGTTCCACTTCGCGACTTCTTCACGGATCTCGTCCATGCCGAATACACGTTGTTTAATGAACTCTTTGTCTTCCCATTGGTTTGCAAAGACGTGCCATAACACACCCCAGATAAACGCAACGTCAGAACCTGGACGAAGAGAAACGTAGTGATCTGATTTCGCAGCAGTACGCGTACGACGAGGATCCGCAACAACGATCTTACAGTTGTTCTTCTCTTTCGCGATCAAGATGTGTTGCATCGCTACTGGGTGAGCTTCCGCTGGGTTTGAACCAATGAACAGCATCGATTTACAGTTGTGCATGTCATTGAACGAGTTTGTCATTGCACCGTAACCCCAAGTGTTCGCAACACCGGCTACTGTGGTTGAGTGACAAATACGTGCTTGGTGGTCAACGTTGTTGGTGCCCCAAAGCGAAGCCATCTTACGGAATGCATAAGCTTGCTCGTTACTGTGTTTCGCACTACCTAGGAAGTAA
This sequence comes from Vibrio sp. 10N.222.52.C3, assembly GCF_041474195.1. NCBI lineage: Bacteria > Pseudomonadati > Pseudomonadota > Gammaproteobacteria > Vibrionales > Vibrionaceae > Vibrio > Vibrio sp. 10N.222.52.C3. Next base: position 16,368 of record NZ_JBFRTQ010000087.1, read on the forward strand.
ACTGAATCAGGGCCAGACTCTTTACGAAGTTCTAGCGCTTTGTTACCGATCTCTTCAATCGCTTGTTCCCAAGAAAGCTTCTTCCACTTACCGCCTTCCAATTTCATTGGGTACTTAAGACGACGTTCACCGTGGCCGTGCTCACGAAGTGCTGCACCTTTCGCACAGTGTCCACCAGCGTTGAATGGGTGATCGAATGCAGGCTCTTGACCTGTCCATACGCCATTTTGAACTTCAGCGTAGATACCACAACCCACAGAACAGTGAGAACAGATAGTACGTTTCACTTCTGTTTTCGCTTCTGGATCGACTGATTTAGCCTGTGCTTTCTTCATCATACCTGGTGCAAATAGACTTGCGCCTACCACTGCGCCACCAGCAGCTAATGAAGTGTTTTTCATGAAGGCACGTCGAGACACACCTAGCTGATTGGTTTCTTTGCTCACACTATCGGAGCGTTTGACAAGTTTCATCCGTTATCTCCTAAAGTGTGTCGTAGTAATCGCGAATGTGTTGCGTCTCACGATACCCTGTCTTCTTCACGTCTTCTTTCGAAATTTCAACAGTTTCTGAAGCGGTTGCCACTTTAGTTGTACCAGCGACAACGGCACCAGCAACGGCTGCAGTCGTCAAGCCTTTGAGTAGATCCCTACGGCTTGTATTTATATCTTTATTATCTTTCATCATTGCTTCCTTACCTTACGGTAGATCTTTTTTTGGAGGCTTAATGCCCCTCTATCGATATAATCGCGTACTGCTCGATTACTCGTAATCAGTGACGTTTTTCACATCAATCTTTAATTTGTGCTTACTGCTTTTTGTATTCACGCTAAAACGCACTTGTTCTAACGTTAAGAATGCTTCACACAGTTGAGCGGCCGATTTGTAGAAGTTCGCGCTTTCTGCCCCTTCAAGCTGACGCGTGAAAGAGTTAAACCAAGGGCCAAGGTGCTTATTGAATACCGCCTGTTGCAGTGCTTCTTCTTCAGCCGTTAGCATCGCCATCACTTCACACAGTGCTGCGATATGATCTTCCGGCTCTTTCACTTGATCGTCACGCTCAATGCCTAAAAGCTCTAAGTCATGACGAATCTCTGCCAATGGTTTTTCCATCATGGCGCCAGTGCGATGCCAAGAACCAAATGGAACGACTTCTCCACGCCCAATACCGATGAACAAATCTTGATATTCGTCTTCAAGAGCTTCACGGTTTGATTCTGTTGCCGCTTGTTGAATGGCAATCCAAGCCTTTTGCATTGCGCTTTCAGACGCTTCAATATCGAGTGTTTTTAGAAAGTCGATCACCTCTTCAGAAGGTGCGCTGCGAAACAGTGCGGATAGAACCAAATAGATCTCAGTTCTTAGTGTCTGTTCTTGTGCCTGATCCAAATTCGTTTCCAAGGCTAACTCCTAGTATTTCAATTGTTTCAATGGGTCTTGAGCCATTGAATCGAACATATCCACCACACGGCAGTCTTCACACATAGCAATACGATTAATCGCTGCTTCATCTGAAAAGTGAGAGTGACCGCGTAACTTGTTCTGTAACATGTCAATCATAGACTGAGGTGCGAATGGTTTATGGCAACGTACACATTCCGCAGCTTTCTCTTCATGAATCACAACTGCTTTTTGACGTTCTTCTTTTACCCAGTTCATACGAGGCGTAAGAGTCAGAACATTTTCAGGACATGCCTTTTCACACAAGCCACATTGAATACAGTCTTGTTCTACAAATTTAAGTGATGGAGAAGCCCCGTCGGTATGAAGTGCACGTGTCGGACACACAGCCACACAGCTCATACATAACGTACAATCTTTGCTATCACACGAAACGTTGCCGTAAGGTGCGTTTGACGGAAGCTCAACAATATTTTCAACAGGAATACGAGCTGAAGACATCGCATCAAGTGCTGTAAATAGACGTTGGCGCTTGTTGCCTTGAAGATCGCCAAGTGCAAGGTCGAATGAATCCACACAAAGTGTTGGAGGACATTCACGTAGAGATTCTAAGTACAGAATATCGATGGTTTCTTTTGGAATACCGATTTGATCTAGTAGTTCTTGAGCAATCCCTACTTCGTTATTCAGAACACGAATGATCGTTTCTGGCATAAAGCGAGATGCGGCAAACAGAACCTGAGTTGCGCCATTAACTAAAGCTGCAAACCAAGTATCGATACCAATAGATGGCAGTTCTTCTACGACAATTGGAATCACGTTATCTGGTAGCGCTTTAAGAGCCATCACGTTGTAAGTCTCATGACGTGAGCTACAGATAAGTACGATTGGATCCAGACCACCCGCTTGCTCATAATTAGCTAGCGTACGTTCAATAAACTTTTGAGTGTCATCAGGGTTTGGCAGCGCATAGGTAATCGCTTCTGTAGGACAACTAGTTGCACAAGTACCAACGCCTTGACATAGGTAAGGGTTAATCTCAATCTTGTGACCCGTCTTATCAGAGCCTTCACTTGATAGTGCGCCAGCAGGACAAGCATCTACACAACGCTCACAGCCTTTTACGCCACGAGAACTGTGCGCGCAAAGGTCAGTGTCGAGACGGAAGAACTTAGGCTTATCAAATGTGCCCATAAGCGTTGGAATCTCTTCCAGTGCTTCAGCAAGTTTTGGATAGCCACGACCTACTGGGTAATAACCCGGTACAGGTACTTCTTCTGTCATGCAGCTATTCAGACATAGGTCTAAAACAACATCGAAACAATCGTGATTAATCGCGACTTTCGCTAGATTGCTTGATGTGCCTTTGTTTTCGATCACAACTTCAAACGTGCCAAGGAAACCGGATACTTGAACCGAATTCGCGAAGTACAGTTCTGGGTTTGTGCCCTTTTCGCCATCTGTTGACAATAAGGTTAGGCTCGTCAATTGAGGTAATTGAGCCGCAGCACTTTCAATGATCGCAGTTGGACCAATAACAAGTGTATTACCGCCGCTTTCGTAGCTAACAGTAGGTGGAATCAGATTTGTTAACTCAACTGTATTTTCAAATGCATACAGTCTTGCTTTAGCGTTATTTGAATTTGCTTGTTCTAATAATTGTTTAAGCATTGCTCAGTTCCATCTTTGGACATGGATAATCTGTTCAACCTTTATTGTAGTAAGCGAGAGAGAACTTGCTGAGTAATCCGTTAACAACTAACCCTTTAGCCAGTGTGTCGTTCGTCAGACCGTGAACTCGTCTATCTACAAAAAAGTTGATAATGAACGTTATTTTGCAAATGCCATGCCAATTTAATATGCCTTATATTTCAGTGATTTAATCCTATATAACGTTTATTGTGCGTATAAAAAAAACGCTTGGGACATTTTGTCGCAAGCGGTTCATTGAGTGTTTAGTCAAAATGTACCTATTCTTTGTGTGGTATATTTTGTCCCACCTCTTTCAGGTCTGCTTCGTCTGACATTGTAGCGTTATTATCCGATACTGTGTTTTTATACAGTTCTTTTTCTTGTTCGGTTATTTCGGCACTTTCTGACGTTTCAAGTTTATTATCAGATACCTCAAGATCGCTTTCAGAATTTTCTAAAACTTCACCTTCGTCTTTATTATCAATGATTTGCTCTTCTTCTGGCGCAGTTTCTTCTTCCGTTTTGTCTTTAACCCAATCACGCAAGGTTTCCGCAACCCCTTCAGAAAGAGACTTCAAATTACTGTAATCGTCGTCGTAATCATCTAAACCATCACGAACGTTGAATTCTTCTGAGAGGAATAATTTACGCAATGCCGCTTTTTTTACGCTTTCTGAAGCTTCTGACACCAATAATTGAGCAACAGACAAGTCTTCAGTCGTTTCTGATGCTATCTCCTGAGAGTCAATAGTTTGAGAATCGACAGCGTGAGCGTCTTCATTGTGTTCTGGAGACTCATTTTCTAAAGCACCATTTTCTAAAGTATCACGCTCTAATGACTCCGATGTTTCTGCGTCTATAGATGAAGCAGCAGACGAAGCCTCAGTGGAAGTAAGCTCAGTTTCCTCAAGCGTTTGTTGCGCTTCTAAAGGTTGGTCGGTTGATTCATCAAGCTTTCGTTGAGACCAACGGCTAAAAAAGTTAGTTGCCATTTGATCGACCCGCGCCTTTACGTTTCTTACGTCTTGCTTCTAATAACTCGCCATGACGACCGATGAATGCTTCCATCCAAGCTTGTACAGGTAACGGAATGTCGTATGAAAGGACTTGGTTGTCACCGTCCATGTATTGCCCTGCAACGGTTTGTGATGCTGTAAGTAACTGAATGACGGGCTTAACGCCTGAATCGACATTATCCATCACTAAGAAAAGCTTAGGTTGCTGAGAGCTTAGGTTGAAACGATAGTCTGTACGCTCGTCTTTGTGCAACTGAAGCAAACATACGTCTGGGGTTTCATGTTCAGGTGATAATTCAAAACCGATGAGTTCCCATTGAGTTGCTACCCAAATGCCAGTTTTGATCTCTTTCTCTATTCTTTGGACACCTATTGGCCAAGCTGATTCTGTTTTTTCGTAGTGTTCTTGGAATTCTTTTATCTCAGACATACTGCACCCAATTGATTTTCTTTATTCTGATCGTACGTAGGACATTTTGTACTTCGCATAATCATATACCCTCTACAAAGCAATAAACACGCCAATACATTTTAAGTCCTGCTCCGTCTTTAGTGCGTTTGTCGTAAAGTTACCCCTATAACGTTAGTCGATCGCGCTGGTTTGAGACAGTTAGTCTCGGTGAACTCTCATATTTTGCGCTATTTTAATCGAATGCTTCATGTTTTCTCGAATAGCCGCTATTTTGGAATGAGAATTGCTAAATGCTTGAGTTAAAGCTAAGACTGACTAAGTGACAGAGAACGCATGTATTCTAAAGAGTCGTATGATGACTCTTGCCTAACTTCTTATCCCTTATAATCGCTATCTCATTAAGTAGGACGTGACTGTGGTAAAACCAAACATAATAAAAACCAGTGAAAACCCACTTCAGACCATCGAAGTTGAAGTGTTTGATGAATATGGCGAAAAGCTAACGAAACAAATTGCGTGCGAGCGCCCTCTTACCGTTATGTTGAACTGGAAAGAGATCGTAACTCTAATGACATTGGGTTCACGCCCGGAAGCATTAGTCTTGGGTTATTTGAAAAACCAAAGCTTCCTTTCTGATCCAGAAGCCGTTGAATCAATCATCATCGACTGGGAAACCAGCTCAGCAGCGGTTATCACCAAAGAAGATACGAGCCAACTTGAGCAAGCGCTTAAGAAGAAGACAGTTACCTCTGGCTGTGGCCAAGGTACCATGTATGGCAACGTGATGAAGCAATTGGAAGATTACCAAGTGCCTCAAACCAAGATTAAGCAATCTGAAATCTATACGGCTCTAGAAGCGCTGACTCATTATAACGACACCTACAAGAAAGCGGGTGCGGTTCATGGCTGTGCTGTTTGCAAAGACGACAAGGTTCTATCGTTTGTTGAAGATGTTGGCCGACACAATGCCGTTGATACATTGGCTGGTGAGATGTGGCTTAACAAAGAGACAGGTGAAGATAAGATCTTCTACACCACAGGCCGTTTAACGTCTGAGATGGTGATTAAGGTTGCGCAGATGGGAATCCCTGTTCTACTGTCACGCTCTGGCGTTACACAAATGGGCTTAGATTTAGCGCAGAAGTTCGGCATCACTACGATTGCTCGCGCTAAAGGTTTACGCTTCCAAGTGTTCACGGGTGCAGACAAGATTGACTTTGATGTGAAAGGTGAATAATCAGCAGTCGGAAAAAAGCGTAGGTTTGATTGGTGATTCACTAACCGCTTCTAATTGTAAAGTTCTGATGTAAATAGTTAGTGACCCATCAAGGATAAATACATAGAAACTTAGCTAGATACAAAAACGCCGTCATGCTTTTTAGTATGACGGCGTTTTTAATTTTCAATTTATAGCTTAATTTCCAACGCATAGAGTTGAAAACTAAGGCTAACTTAAAGCTTAGCCGCGTGCTTTCAAGAACTCAGCGTAAGTACCGCGGAAATCGTTGATCTTGCCATCTTTGATTTCAAGGATACGAGTTGCAAGCGAGTCTACGAATACACGGTCGTGAGATACGAAGAACAATGTGCCTTTGTAGTTCTCAAGAGCCAAGTTAAGCGCTTCGATAGATTCCATATCCATGTGGTTTGTTGGCTCATCCATTAGCAGGATGTTTGGTTTATGCATCATGATCTTACCAAGAAGCATACGACCTTGCTCACCACCAGAGATAACCTTTACAGATTTCTTAATGTCGTCTTGACCAAATAGCATACGACCTAGGAAGCCACGAACAACTTGCTCGTCTTCGCCTTCTTGGCGCCATTGGCTCATCCAATCAAACAGGTTCATGTCTGTCTCGAAATCGTGTGCGTGATCTTGAGCGTAGTAACCGATGTTTGAGTTTTCAGACCACTTGTACTCACCAGTGCGAGGCTCAAGAGCGCCCGCTAGTGTGTTAAGTAGTGTTGTTTTACCCACACCGTTCTCACCGATGATAGCAACACGCTCACCTACTTCGAAAATACCGTCGAACTTGTTGTATAGGTCTTCTTCAAAACCTTGAGATAGGTTTTCAACCACAAGTGCGTTACGGAATAGCTCTTTAGACTGTTCGAAACGGATGAATGGGTTTTGACGGCTAGACGCTTTAACTTCGTCTAGTTGGATCTTATCGATCTGCTTAGCACGTGACGTTGCTTGCTTCGCTTTAGATGCGTTAGCAGAGAAACGAGATACGAACGTTTGAAGTTCAGCAATTTGTGCTTTCTTCTTAGCGTTGTCAGACAGTAGACGCTCACGAGCTTGAGTCGCAGCCGTCATGTACTCATCGTAGTTACCTGGGAATAGACGAAGTTCGCCGTAATCAAGGTCAGCCATGTGTGTACAAACAGAGTTTAGGAAGTGACGGTCGTGCGAAATGATGATCATTGTGCAGTTACGTTGGTTTAGCGTATCTTCCAACCACTTGATGGTGTCCATGTCCAGGTTGTTCGTTGGTTCGTCAAGAAGCATGATATGCGGGTCTGCAAACAGTACTTGAGACAATAGAACACGAAGTTTCCAACCCGGTGCTACTTCGCTCATCAGACCGAAGTGCATTGATTCTTCAATACCTACCGCTAGAAGAAGCTCACCAGCTTTAGCTTCTGCCATGTAGCCGTCCATTTCAGCGAACTGAACTTCAAGGTCAGCCACTTTCATGCCGTCTTCTTCGCTCATTTCTGGCAAAGAGTAAATGCGGTCACGCTCTTGCTTAATAGCCCAAAGCTCTTTGTGACCCATGATAACCGTGTCGATTACCGTGAATTCTTCGTAAGCAAATTGGTCTTGGTTTAGCTTAGCAACGCGCTCGTTTGGATCGTAGCTTACGTTACCAGCACTTGGCTCTAGTTCACCAGATAGGATCTTCATGAACGTCGATTTACCACAGCCATTCGCGCCGATTAAACCGTAGCGGTTGCCTTCGCCGAACTTAACTGAAATATTTTCGAAAAGTGGCTTAGCGCCGAATTGTTGGGTGATATTTGCTGTGGAGATCAATGCCATTACCTTTTTAATGTGAAAAACGCCGCAACGTTACTTGTTCAGGGCTTTAACTGCAAGTATTGATTGCAATTACTGGCCATTAAGTGAGTGATAACCTAGCCAAATCATAGTTTGAACTGACTCACATTTTTGGTTTTCTATTTATCGCCGTAAAACCGTCGATTTTAAGGAAAAACAAAATATCGAACAGCGCACCATAATGGGCGGTATATAACGTCCCAAATCATGCCAACCATTGAATATATCGTATGCTGATTGGTCACAGTAAAAGCCAACCCGATCAACGCAACAGAAGACATAATAAAGATGCTCAAATACTAGCCTAATCCCTGACAATTTCATGACAAAATCGCTCGAAACAGGAATAAAGTACTCGCCCCGACACGGGGTTGGATTTCACAAAGTCAGATTATCTAACTATAGTAATCCTAACCTCATAATTCTAAGAGACTTTTATGCGTTCACTATCGCGCTTCTTAATCCTCACTTTGGCCATTCTCTCTTGGCCTAGTCATGCCAACTTGGAATATGACTTACAATCTCAGCCGCAGGTATCCGATTCTGCTGTTGATCTCGATGATCGAATTGATTCGTTACCCGACCCCCTCTTTATGGAACCGTCGGACAGACGCCAAGTCAATATATTGCTCGCTGAAGTGCTACAAGTTCAAAAGCAGGAAATCAAAACCTTCGAGCAACAGATAAAAGCCTACAGAGCGAACAACGACGCCGATCAATGGTTTGCCGTTCAAACCAGTTACGTCACTTTGAATAGCTTGAATGTGAGCAAGCAACACCTGTTAGAGCAGACGAATTCCGCTAATAAAGAGCGCCTAACGGGTTTTGGCCCCTACGGTGTAACTCAATTTAAGCAAGAGTGGGAATTAACCAAGCTCAACATTGAGTATCTTGTTTACTTCCAAATTCGTAGCTTTAAAGCGCTCGTTAAAGACATCTTTATTTCGCCAGTGCCTGTGATTGGTGCATCGTTAAAAGTGTTGTTTATCTATTTTGGTTTAGCGTGGTGGCTTGCCAATAGCACTCGTTTGATTGAGTTGTTCAGAATTAATTTTCTTGAAGCGAAAACGAACCCTCCATTTTTAGTACGTGTGATCTGGTACATCAGCCGCGCTGATCGTGCGATTGCTTGGTTAATTGCGATTACGCTTTCTCTAAGAGTGCTCTCCAGCATCCCTAGCCTGCAACACCTGATTTTCCTTGAGATCTTCACTTGGTGGATTCTAGGTGGTTCGATTGCTATCAGCTTTATTTTGGAATTTGCGTATCGTTTGGGCCGCACATCCAATCAAGAAGTGATTGCGCTGCGCCTATCGACCATTCGCCGTTATGTTTGGAGCTTCATTGTTGCGGGTGTGACTTTGCAAATATCGAGTATCACGCTAGGCAAAGGCACTATCTATAGCTGGATCTACAGCGCCCTATTTTTCTGGTTTGTACTGGTTACCATTTCAGTGCTTAGATTATGGCGTGCGAAAGTCTTCGATACGCTGCAACACATCTCTGATCGTCCGGTATGGGTGAACTGGGCAGTAAACCGCAAGGATACCTTCTTACTTAATATATTGGCGACGGCCATTGGCATCGTATGGTTGAGTGTTTACAACTTCCAACACCGCATCATGGCCTTACTGTCTAATTACACACTGTTTAGCCAAGCTTTGGCGTACCTGTTTAGAATTGAAGTGGCTAAGCAGTCTGACCTTGACAAGAATCAGCAAAACTTGGTTCGAATCAAAGGCGATCAAACCTATGAATACATTCTTCCGGGTAATATCGACAGCACGCTGATTGATTACGCCGGTGATGAGGTTAAGCAACTGTCTCGCTACTTGATGTCAGACAGCCCTGCTATCTGTATTGTTTCAGGTGAACGTGGTGTGGGCGCAACAACGCTGCTTTATACACTGCTGCACAAAGTCTCTAATGCTGAACCTGTCTACGTAAGTTGCCCTTACGCTGGTTATCAAGAGCTGTTAGCGCATCTAGCGGTGAGCATCGGCTTGGAAGAAAAAGCGACTGAGATTCAGATCTTGGCTCACCTTCGTAAAAGCAAGACCACGTACTTGATTGCGATCGATAATGCACAACGTCTAGTTAAGCCAATGGTTGGCGGCTTGTCTGATCTGATACGTTTAACCAATCTACTGCGTCGTTCTAAAAAGAACCACCGTGTCGTGATATCGATCGCCAAATCAAGCTGGCGGTTTGTCGATCGAGCGCGTGGCGAACGTTTGCTGTTTGACTTGGTGTGTTTCCTTCCGCGTTGGACAGAGAAACAAGTCGGTGAGCTTCTAAATAGCCGTATTAATACGGAGCTTGAGAAGCCGTTATCGTTTGATGGTTTGGTGGTGCCTAAACAGTGGGACCAAGATGACATGAGCGAGGAAGATCGCGCACGCCAAGGCTTCTACCGAATCTTGTGGCATTACTCTGATGGTAACCCTACCGTTGCGTTGCGCTTCTTCCGACTCTCATTGAATCGAAACAAAGATACCGATCAAGCCGTGGTGCGCTTGTTCCATGTTCCAGAAGCACAAGAACTAGAAAACATGCCAAAACCTATGCTGGCTGTGCTTCGTTCAATCGTGCAGTTGGAAATCGCGTCTCCGGAAGTCTTGTCTGATTGTACGCAGCTAAGCACGGCTGAGATAACCGGCATTCTGCGTTACTTTGAAAGCCGTGGTTATATTGGTTGGCATGAAGAAAAGGCTCGAATTTCCGAGCACTGGTTCCGCCACATTACTAACGTTCTCGACCGTCAACATCTACTGGTGAAGTAAAATGAAGAAGTTATTTATCCTACTATTTGTTGGCTTGGCAAGTGCTGTCAGTTTCCCGATCTTTGCGACGGAAGAGTTAGCCAATGTAGAAAACATCTCAAAGATAGCGAGTCTAGTGCGATGGAGCGGCGTGTTCTTCTCCATGATCGTTATTGCTGCGATGTGGTTACTGCTTAAGTTTATCAACTCGATGGTGACCAGTTTTGGTAGCCAATTCGTGCAATACCGAATGCTGCTACAGAAACTGCAGTCGTTTACTCAGTTCTTTATCTATGTGAGCACAGGTCTTATCGTGTTCATGATGAGCTTTAGAATCAACGACCAAATACTGGCTTTGATTGGTGGTACCCTCGCCGTGTCAGTCGGCTTTGCGCTTAAAGATTTGGCAGCTTCATTCATCGCGGGCATCACGGTAATGATTGATAGGCCCTTTCAAGTTGGTGACCGCGTCACGTTCGAAGGCAACTACGGTGATATCATTACCATTGGTTTGCGTTCAGTGCGAATGAGAACCCTGAACGATGACATCATTACCATTCCGAACAACAAGTTCTTAAATGAAGTGACCACCAGTGGTAACTACGGTGCGTTGGACATGCAGGTGGTGATTCCGTTTTACGTTGGTATGGATGAAGACATCACCCTAGCCCGCGATCTGATTCAAGAAGCGGCGTCTTCAAGTCGTTATATCCACTTGCCGAAACCTGTAACGGTTTTGGTTAAACAGACGATTACCGATAACTACCTAGCAATACAGCTAACTTGTAAGGCTTACGTTGTGGATACTGCGTATGAGAAGCTGTTTGAAACCGACATTACTTTGCGTGTGATGAAAGAGTTTAAGAAGCACAACATCAACCCACCGAAAATTTCAGTAGCGGCGCATTAGGCTTGATGCTTTAGACGTTTGTTGCTTATAGCAAATGGCTAGCCATAAATAAAAACACCTCCGAACTTATCGCAAGTGCGGAGGTGTTTTTTATGAGCTTTTTATCTTTAAGCTAATAGTCCTATTGATGCTAAACCTTAAAGTATTTCAATTGCTCAGTAAGGTGTTCTGTAGTGTTCGCCATTTTCTGACTGTCTTCTGCGAGCGATTGTGAGGCTTGGAGTACCTCATTTGCAGCGAGTTGAGATTTGGTTTGCGATAGATTAGTAGTGCGGAATTTTCGTGCTTGGGCTAAAACGTTCGTGTAATAGCCCAAGCGCGTTAGAAATATTATCAGATGATAATATCAGTGAATGAGTTCTTAGAACTTATAGGTTTGATACAAGCAATTGAGGTGTCGCTTTCTGTTGAAGATAGATACTAAAGCAACTTCCCTTACCTACCTCAGATTCAACTCGGATCTCGCCGCCAGTTTGGCTCAAGATACTCTGAGATACTGACAACCCTAAGCCCGTGCCATCTCGTTTGGTGGTATAGAAAGGCGAAAAGATGCGTTTCAGTTGTTCTTCCTTAATACCGCAGCCTTCATCTTGAACATGAACGATAGCGCCATGAGACACACCATTTTCAACCCAGTCTTCACTCGAAATGGTTAACGTGCCCTGACCGTCCATTGCATGAATCGCGTTCATTTGTAGGTTAACCAGAATCTGTAGCAATTGGTTTCGATTGACCTCGACTGAGGTTTTAGCGTTCAGCTGCGATACGTACACAATGCCTTTCTTCTTCGCACCTGTTTTTACGAGCGTAATACTTTCATCCACTATTGGGTTGATATGTTGCCACGTAATTTCGTCTTGTACGCCGCCGTGACGGCTGTATTGAAGCAGGCTTCGTGTGATATTTCGAATTCGGTCAATCTGCTCCATGATCGCGTGGACTTCCTCATCTACACGGCTCACTTCATCGCCCAGTTCAAACTTCATCAGTTCAACGTTGCCAAGAATCACGGCGGTTGGGTTATTGATCTCATGAGCAATACCTGCCGTTAATTCACCTAACGCGGCCAGTTTTTCATTGACCACCAGCTTATCTCTGGCTTGATTGAGAAGCTTGATGTGCAGTTCAAGTTCTTCAGTTTTCTCTTTCAAACTCGCGGTACGAGAATGCACTTTGCACTCTAGTTCAGACGCCGCTTGTTGAATCTCTTGATTGCGCTCGTGCAGTAGATCCAACATCTTGTCGAATTGTTTAGCGAGCAGTGTCAGTTCGTGTTGATCATCCAAACCTAGCGTACCAATTCGCTTGTCTTGCCCCATCTGGACTAGCTTGACGACCTTATGAATGCGTTCGATTGGGTTGAAAAGATCACGTGCGCCACGGTGAACGATCAAACCGGATGCCAACAGAAGCAACACAATGGTAATGCTAATTTCGCCAAGGTTGGTTAAGTACGTTTCTATCAGCGGCCAAATCAAATAACCGGTGTAAAGCATACCAATCACATTATTAAACTGGTCATGGATTGGTTGGTAAGCTGTGATGTACCAAGCATCGTAAACATACGCTCGATCTAGCCACTCTTTACCTTCATTCAAGACTTTCGAGTGAACCTCGTGAGAAACACGTGTACCAATGGCGCGCCCTACACTGTCTTCACTGCTCAAAGGCACGTTGGTGCTAACACGAAGATCATCAAGGAAAACCGTGACCGTTCCTATATGACGATTAAAACCTTCTCGTTGTGGATAGATAAGGTTACTGATTTGGTCAACAAGTTGAGTACTGTTATTCAGTAAGATCCCACCATCCAGAAAACCAATCACATGATCATGTTCATCTTTGATGGATACAACGGTTCGGCTTACCAATCCGCGAGTCTCGACCTCTTGCCCGTTGAGCATCGGAACTTCCGCTTTTTTAGCGAGGTCACGATCGAGATAATTGAGTTCATTACGGCTTAAGACACTGAAAAATGAAGGCTTGTGAGTTAAGTTTAGATATTCGAGTTTCTTTTCCATGCTCTCGACACTGCGCCAGCGCAGAAAATCGAGCTCATAGCGAGATTTGTTCTCAGACACCCAGCGAGTTAGCTCTTCGTGTGAAAGATGACTCGCGAGTTTGGTTCGAAAGTTATAAGACTCGGCAAACGCACGAACGTTGTATGCTTGCTGATTTTGGATCAGGTGAATACTGTTATCGGCAACATCCAAGCGTTCATCAACATCAATCAGAGCGCCCTGCCACGTGTAATGTATTGACCAATACAGTGTGATAGCCACAAGCGCGCACAAGGTCAGAATGATCGGAGCTGATGTTAGGAATAATAATCGGTAGCGAACCATGGTTTTGAATCGGAACGCCCACTTTGACCACCAACGACGTCTAATCGGCATATTCAGAGCCTTCTGTGTTCCAATCTTTGTACTTACGCTCTAGCGTTTTACGTGCGACGCCAAGATCTCTTGCAGCTGCCGATTTATTGCCATCATGAAAACTAACCAGCTGTTCTATATGAGATTTTTCTACTTCTTTGAGTGTCCAAGTGTTTGGATAACCCTCGGCAGCGTCTGCATTATTCAAGTTTGGCATTTCCGCACCATGTGACACCGTCACTGAAATACTAGCGGGAACAGGATCACCATTAATCTCGCGCCAATAGTGTGCTGGTGGCTTGTCTAAAAGAATGCATCGTTCGACTAAGTTTTTAAGTTCACGAATATTTCCCGGCCATTCGTATTCGTTCAACGCCAAGATATCTTCATGTGCCCAATTTGGAACTGGCATGCCAAGCTCGCTCGATAAAAGACGAGTAAAGTATGGAACAAGTTCAATCAGGTCTGACGGGCGCTCTCTCAATGGCACCACATCAATCTTAAGTACATTGAGTCGGTAGAACAGATCGCGGCGGAAGTGCCCTTTATCGACCTCTTCTTGAAGATTTCGGTTGGTCGCCGCCACCACTCGTACGTCAACGGAAATTTCCTTCTCGCTACCGACTGGACGAATGGTTCTTTGCTCTAACACGCGTAACAATGCAGCTTGCATTGGCAGTGGCATTTCACCAATTTCATCAAGGAACAAGGTGCCACCACTTGCGACTCGGAAAAGACCTTCACGGTTTTTCTTCGCACCAGTAAATGCGCCTGATGTATGTCCAAACAGTTCACTTTCTAGAAGTTCTGGAGCAATCGCACCACAGTTGATTGGCACAAATGGACCTGTGCGTTTACTGGCTTCATGTACACCACGAGCAACCAGCTCTTTGCCGGTACCCGACTCACCTTCTATCAAGACGGACGCTCGAGACGGTGCAAATTGACTGATCAGCAATTTAAGTTGTTTGGTCTTGTCTGAATTGCCAATCAGTTCAGTCTTGATATGACGACTCACATCACGCTTCAACGCGTACTGCATTCTTTGGTCGAGTCGCTTATCCATACAACGCAGAACCGCTTGTATCATCTGTTCGAGGTTGAACGGCTTAAGAATAAAATCTGAAGCACCAAGCTTAAGCGCGGATATGGTCATCTCTAGATCGGCATAACCCGTCATGAAAATCACATCGGCGCGTTTGTCGTTGTCGTTAAACGCCTCTTCCCACTCAATGCCAGAGCGGCCTGGTAGGTTGATATCAAGGACAATCAGATCAAAATGTTCGCTCGAACGCAGCGTTTCAGCCTCTTCAACCGATCCTGCGCTCGACACCTTGCCAAAGAACTTACCCAGTGCTTTCTTTAAGATAGCCTGCATACCCAATTCATCATCGACCACCAAGACGGAAAACGCCTGATACTGAGTCAATGTGTTCGGGTTGAGATTGGATGCAGATGAACTAGGTAAAGACATAATGATTAGCCGGTGAGAAAAGTTGGGACAGAGTGTACCAATTAACCTTTTCTCCAACAGGGACAATGTGCGACATTTTGTCCTAGCTCATGTTTTGATTCATTTTAACGGGGTAAAAGACTCAGTTTTGTCCGAAATAACAGCAATTTAAAGAAATCTGATGCATTATTTGTTGGCATTAAGATTGCTATAAGGTGTAGATTTCTAATTACAACAATTAGCGTCTTATGCACATGCCCTCTTTGAGCCCTTTAAAACTGAAGGCATGTCATTCATTTATAACAGAATGGACATAATAATAATGAAAGCAATTCCCCTAACTATTGCAGCTCTATCTATCGTCAGTTACACGGCTAGCAGCGCGGAAGACACCACTCATATTAAGTTGGCGACAACCACAAGTACTTATCACTCTGGTCTACTGGACTACTTATTGCCTGAGTTCGAAAAAGATTCTGGTATCAAGGTTGATGTTCTAGCTGCGGGTACCGGTAAATCACTTCGCATGGGCGAAAATGGTGATGTTGATTTGGTAATGACTCACGCACCAAAAGCTGAAGCGAATTTCGTAGAAAAAGGCTACGGCGTTTTACCTCGTAAGCTGATGTACAACGACTTTGTGATTGTGGGCCCTCAAAGTGACCCAGCAAAAATTGAATCTCAAAAAGCTGTAGCTGATGTATTCAAAGCAATCGCAACCAACAACGCGACGTTTGTGTCTCGTGGTGACGATTCAGGCACGCACAAGAAAGAGATGGGCATTTGGGCACAGACCAAAATGGAACCAAACTTTGGTGGCTACCGCAGTGTTGGTCAAGGCATGGGCCCTACTCTGAACATGGCGTCTGAAATGCAAGGCTACACCATGACAGACCGTGGCACATGGTTGGCTTACCAAAACAAACTGGATCTTAAAATCCTTTTCCAAGGTGACAAGAACCTATTCAACCCTTACCAAGTAATCCTTGTTAACCCAGAGCGCTACCCAAGCATTAACTACCAAGCAGCGAAAGTATTCAGTGATTGGTTGGTGAACCCTAAAGGTCAGAAACTGATTAACGACTTTAAACTGCATGGCAAACAGCTGTTTGTAGCGAGCGCAGAGTAGTTTTTCGTCAGCGTAGATTCGTTTATAACAAGCTGAGAATGGTTTGTTGTAAGTACTAATTCCAATTAGCACTACGCTTAACTAACCAGTTAACTGAAGCATTTAAAGAAACAATAGCTGGCCAATATAGGCTCAATAATATTGTGTCAGCTATGATTAACATCAGTCATTACCGATAAAGACCTATTATCGATTCACACGAGATACTTCATGACCCTATGGCAAACAACGATTGATGCAATGAACCTACTAGTGAGTTTTGACCACGAATTGTGGAAAATCGTCGCGGTATCTTTCAGCGTATCTTTGTCCGCCATCTCATTAGTGATTATTCCTGCAATCATCATGGCTTTCTTATTGGCTTATACCGAGTTCCCCGGGAAGTGGGCATTATTATCGGTGATCAACACCCTGCAAGCTATCCCAACCGTGGTTATCGGTTTGTTGATGTACATGATGCTCTCTCGCTCTGGCCCGTTAGGTGATTGGGAATTACTGTTCACCCAAAAGGCGATGATTCTAGGTCAGATGCTGATCTGTTTCCCAATCCTAGTCGCGATGATGCACGGCGCTCTGCAGGCCAGTGACCGCCGAGCGGTTGAAACGGCGCGCACGCTTGGCGTATCAACGACTCGTGTGGCGTGTACGTTAATTTGGGAAACGCGCTTCCCTCTTTTAGCTGCAACTATCGCTGCCTTCTCTCGTATCGTCACTGAGGTTGGTTGTTCAATGATGGTCGGTGGCAACATTATGGGGATGACAAGAAACATCCCAACAGCTATCGCTATGGAAAGCCACAAAGGCGCATTCGCTCAAGGCGTCGCCCTCGGTATGGTGTTATTAGCATTGGCATTAGCCCTTAACTTTTTCCTTTCCAGTGTGAGAGGAAAAGGCTATTTAAGAACTTAGGAACGCTGTCATGAGTATAAAAATAACAACGCAGCAAATTTCAATGCGCTACAAAGAGCGTGTTTTGTTCCATATTCCCGAATTGTCGATCGGCCCCAACGATGCCATTTATCTCAAAGGAGATAATGGTGTGGGTAAAACGACCCTACTTAAAATATTGTCTGGATTGATTCAGCCCAGCTCTGGCCGCATTCAGTCTCCGACACAAAGCTGGCAGCAGATCTTATTCCCTAGGCTCAAGTTCAAAGACATTATCTACCTGCATCAAACCCCCTATCTTTTTGATGGCTCGGTGTACCAAAATGTCGCTTATGGCATTCGCTTTAACAAAGAGAGCCAAAAAGATAAGCGAGCTCAAATAATTAATGCATTGAGAATGGTAGGTTTAGAAACCCTGGCAGATGAGCATATTTCTGTGTTGTCTGGCGGTGAGCGTCAACGCGTAGCAATGGCTCGAGCTTGGATTCTTAAGCCTTCAATCTTGCTTATGGATGAACCAAGTGCTTCTTTAGACAAAGAATCTATTGAAAGATTGGTGATTATGGCCGAAGATCTTCTTCAGAGAGGCGCGAGTTTAGTCATCACCAGTCACCAAACTAACGCGTTAACCGATTTATGTAAGAAGCAGTGGTGGATCAAAGACAATACTTTGACCGAATCCCCGCTTCTGCAAGTTATTCAGAAAGATAAAGCACAAGAGAATATTTATGTTGCTTCCAACGCAAACTAGTTGGGTTATTTTGGCTGGCGGACAGGCCAGCCGCATGGGCGGAAAAGATAAAGGACTTGTTGAGCTCAACGGTTCTCCGCTTATTCAATACGTTATAAACAAGCTGTCACAGCAAGATGTCAGCATCACTATCAATGCCAACCGTAACTTAGACAGTTACCAAGCATTTGCTCCGGTTGTTTCCGATTCCTTCCCTGACTATCCAGGTCCATTGGGCGGCATTCATGCTGGCCTTAAAAACGCGAGTACAGACTGGGTCGGCTTTGTCCCTTGCGACAGCCCACAAATCAGTGACGACCTTGTTGAGCGTTTTTGTTCTGCAGTTAAAGAAGACAGCGACATTCTTGTCGCGCATGATGGCGAATTTAAGCAACCTGTATTCACCCTATTCCACAAACGTGTTCTACCAAAGTTAGAAGCGTTTTTGGAACGTGGTGATCGTAAAATCATCTTGCTATACAAAGAGTGTGTTACCGAATACGTTGATTTCAGCGATTCTCCTAACTGCTTTGTTAATCTCAACACGCCAGAAGAACTCACCCAATTCGGAACGCTTCAATAATGAAAGATTCTAAACAACGCCCTAACCTTCCTTTATTGGGCTTTGCTGCTTATAGCGGTACAGGCAAAACGACCGTACTTGAAGCCCTGCTTCCTCTGTTGACTGATGCGGGTTTAAAAGTTGGCGTGTTAAAACATGCTCACCACGATTTTGATGTCGATAAGCCGGGTAAAGACAGTTACCGCTTACGTAAAGCGGGCGCGAACCAAATGTTGATTGCTTCTCGTAATCGTCACGTGATGATGACAGAAACACCAGAAGCCGAAGCAGATTTTTATTACCTGCTGACTCGATTTGATACCAACACGCTTGATCTGATTTTGGTTGAAGGCTGTAAGAACATCGCCTTCCCTAAAATTGAACTGCACCGAGATGAAGTGGGCAAACCTTGGTTATATCCAAACGATAACAACATTATTGCTATCGCGGCAGACAGCCAAGTTGAATCAGAGCTGCCACAAATGGCGATCAGCGACTTAGAAGCGATTCGTGATTTCATCATCGATTACGCGCAGTCCTTTGACCTTGTCTCTACAACAGGCAGAGCCGTGTCATGCTCACCTTCAAAAGACGCAGCGCCAGCTGTTTGTTGTGATTCGTTCTCTCCTGCAGGTTTAACCGTTACTCAAGGCCAACAAAAGATTGTTGATAGCATTGACGCACTCGATCTCACAGAGAGTGTTGAATTACTGCAAGGCTACGGCCGCGTGCTGGCTGAAGATGTGATTTCGCCAATCAACGTTCCTCAGAATACCAACTCTGCAATGGACGGTTATGCAATTCGTAGTGAAGATCTAGAATTGGACAGTTACAACATCGTTGCTGAAGTCATGGCGGGTCACAGCTACGAGCAAATCGTGCAACAAGGTGAAGCCGTTAAAATCATGACCGGCGCACCAATGCCAGAAGGCGTTGATGTTGTCGTGATGCGTGAACAAGCCGTCCAAGATGGCGATAAAGTTAGCTTCCCTGATGCTAAAATCTCGGTTGGACAAAATGTCCGTATGGCAGGTGAAGATTTAGAAATCGGCCAACCTGTCTTTACACGTGGCACACGCATTGAAGCGCCAGAAATGGGCATGATGGCGTCGTTAGGTTTTGGTACCTGCCCTGTTCTGCGTAAAGTGAAAGTGGGTGTGTTCTCTACGGGTGATGAAGTTCAAGCGCCGGGTCACGAGCAAAAACCAAACTCTATCTATGACTCAAATCGTTTTACTATTATCGGCATGCTTCAAAAGCTCGGCTGTGACATCGTCGATTACGGCATCATTGAAGATGATGAGCAGAAGATGATGGATGTGCTGCATTCTGCGTCGCTTGAAACCGATATGGTTTTGACTTCTGGTGGTGTGTCTGTTGGTGATGCGGATTACATCAAGCTTGCGTTAGATAAACTGGGTGAAATCAACTTCTGGCGTATCAACATGCGTCCAGGTCGCCCATTGGCTTACGGTAAGATTGAGAACAAGCCGTTCTTTGGTTTACCGGGTAACCCTGTTGCTGTGATGGTGTCGTTCATTAACTTTGTTGAGCCTGCGATCCGCAAGCTTCAAGGTCAAACGAACTGGACACCAGTAAAAGCAAATGCTGTAGCAACTGAACAACTGCGCTCACGCCAAGACCGTACTGAATTTAGCCGTGGTGTGTTCTCGATGAATGAATCTGGCGTGCTTGAAGTGAAAACAACGGGCAAGCAAGGTTCAGGTATTCTGCGTTCAATGAGTGAAGCGAACTGCTTAATCGAAATCCCTCCAGCAGTTGATACTGTGAAAGTTGGCGAGACAGTGACGATCATTCCTCTGCAAGGTCGCGTTTGATTCAAAACAAACACCTAAATTGACTTAGCAGCTTTTTAATTAACTTAGCTGCTTTTTAAATGATTTGGAAGATCTTCGCCAAAACATAAACGAAGCCCCTATATAGATTTTTCAATGTTAAGGGGCTTTTGTTTTTTTCGTTCGTGAAAAAACAACCTGTTCGTTTCCTAAAAGACAAATAGCTTAAATTACGCTAAACGTTTAGAACGATAATCTTAAGATTTCTTACCATTACCTTGAGCCACGTACGCTTTTTATGTAGAGTGCGCGCAAAGTAATAATTCTATTGGAGAGCACCATGGCTCGTACCATTCTGTACACTTACAAAGACGAAGACAAAGAGTTACTGTTTTCAAAACAAGAACACCGCACGATCCAAGAAGCTGTCGCTGCAGCTGAAGGTATCGACATCACTGAGTATCTAAAAACTGAGCAACAGCTTGAGTTGATTTCTGATACTAAAGCGGTTCGCAACTACCAAGACAACTACTTCCGCAAGCTTGGCTTTACTAAGCTTACGTTGAAGCAAAAAGACAATCTTGGTGTTGGTAAAAAGAAGAAGTAAGCCCTCTTGGCTCTTTTCTTGATATGTCGTTTCTAGCTTTTCGTTTGTAGTTAACAGCTAACAGCTAACCGCTAAAGAAACGAAAGCACCGAACAATAAAAAATGCCGCAACCTCTTTCGAGATTGCGGCATTTTTATTTGTACTTTTTAACTATCTAACCTTAGCTAGCTTAACTTAAGTCACGATTACTTAATGTTAAGGAATGCAGCACCACGAACGCCGCCTGAATCACCATGCTTCGCTTTGATGATCTTTGGACATTTCGCTACAGACAGTAGGTATTTAGGGATACGCTTTGGCATCTCTTCGTAGATAAGTTCGAAGTTTGAAAGACCGCCACCCAATGCAACTACGTGTGGATCAAGACCGGTAAACAGGTTCGCGAAACAGATAGCCAATAGCTCCATGAAACGATCAACGTGCTCAGCCGCTTTTGCTTCACCTTCGTTGTACGCTTGAATGATCTCGATCGCTTTCTTCTTCTCACCGAAGTAGTGCTCGTAAATCAATTCAAAGCCACGACCTGATAGGTAGCTGTCTAGACAACCTTTCTTGCCACAACCACAGCCTAGTAACGGTGCGTTGTCGCCAAGGTGGAACCAAGCATCAATAGGAAGACGCATATGGCCCAGTTCACCAGCAACGTGGTTACGACCAGAGAACACTTTTCCTTCGTAAACTAAACCGCCACCAAAACCAGTACCTAGAATTAGGCCTGCTACTGATGGTTCGTCTTTAAGCTCGTCATCCCACGCTTCTGAAAGCGCAAAACAGTTCGCATCATTTTCAATTTTCACACTACGACCAATAAGCGCTTCTAGGTCTTTACGTAGTGGTTTCCCCGTTGAAGCTGGCACGTTAACAACCAGCATTGTGCCGTCGTCAGCATCTTCCATACCAGGAAGACCAAGACCAATTTTACCTTCGCAAGAAAATTCGTTGTCGTACTTCTTTACCAAACCGGCAATCGTATCAAGTAGCAGTTGATAATCTTCAGTAGGCGTTGGTACGCGTTCTGTTGCTACTCGCTCAAGTTTTTCATTGAACGCACCAAATTCAATTTTTGTGCCGCCAACATCGAAGCCGTAATACATGAAATCTCTCCAATTTTTCCCTAAATTCGGGCAAATAAATTTTTCAAACTAAACATCTAGGAAGCATTATCCATAACACTCCCCCTACAAACCGTGATAGATAACAAACTTATCTCGTGTTCGAATCT
This sequence comes from Vibrio sp. 10N.222.52.C3, assembly GCF_041474195.1. NCBI lineage: Bacteria > Pseudomonadati > Pseudomonadota > Gammaproteobacteria > Vibrionales > Vibrionaceae > Vibrio > Vibrio sp. 10N.222.52.C3. The sequence continues at coordinate 38,391 of NZ_JBFRTQ010000087.1, forward strand.
GTTTGAACAACAAGTCAGCACAAAGCGGTTAAAGGTTAGAGTGACGTCTCATTTTTAGTGTGCTCTATGAAAGCGTTCAGGCTTGGTTTGGTTGGATCGGACTTATAACGCGTCTTGCTTAGCATGTAGCTTTCGCGAAATGTCTCAAACCACAACTGTAAAGTCTGAGCGCCCTGCTCTTCACCTGCCTGTTTCAAAACCAAGCTCGCCACTTCTGCAGTCGAAAGATGTTGTTCGTTGTCTGACTTACGCATCATGTATTGCGAAACCGATTCTGGTTCAATCGACAACACGGGTAAATCTTGCAGATACTCTGAACGACGGAAGATACGTCGTGCTTCACGCCAACTGCCATCAATAAAAATCAGCAGCAACGTCTTGTTCGAATCTCGCATCTCACCAAGGTCTGCAACCACGCGCGATTTGTCATCGGTATAATCTTCAGGAAAGACTACGACTGGCTGATATTTATCGTCTTTCAGCACCTCAATCATCTCTTGATTCGGTTCAGTGCGGTGCCAAAGGTAGGCATAGCTGTCTTTAACGGTATCAAGGATTAAACGGCCGGTATTACTTGGCTTGAGTATTTCATTGTCCGATAAGATCAACATGGTCGCGACGTTCGTATTTACGTCTGGTTGATGTTCACAGATACAGCTGTCTTGTTTGATTTTACAGAACTCACATCGAACCACTTTACACCCGCGCGCGTTAAACGGCTTGGTAGAAAGAGACAAACGGTGTTGATATAAACGGTGAAAAGCGTGGATTCTCATGGACAATAACGATAAATCTAGAAAAGTGGCACGATTGTACTTACAGTGTCCCTAGAATGATAGAAGGAATTCCCATGCAAGACCCATCACTGCTTCGCCTTGTTTGTTTTATTGTCGTTTTCGGACTGTGTGCGCTTTGGGAATACCGTTTTCCACGTAAAGCACTGACTCAAAGCAAATGGTTTCGCTGGGGAAACAACTTTGCGTTAGTCGCTTTGAACAGCTTTCTATTGGCCACTATAATTCCTATCGCAGCATTTCAAGCGGCGGTTATCGCACAAGAAAACCAATGGGGTCTGTTCAATACCCTGTCACTTCCGAAAGAATTGACCATTCTGATCTGTGTATTGCTCTTGGATTGTGCCATTTACCTACAGCACTTGGTGTTTCACCGTGTTCCTTGGTTGTGGAAGCTACATCGAGTTCACCATGCGGATCTAGATATCGATGTCACAACCGGAACGCGCTTTCACCCTATTGAGATGATTCTTTCAATGCTCATCAAGGTGAGTTTGGTGATCGCACTTGGTGTGCCTGTCATTGCTGTCGTGATCTTTGAAATTGTTCTTAATGCGAGCGCGATGTTTAACCATAGCAATGCACGTCTTCCGCTATGGTTCGATAAACGATTGAGAAAAGTGATTGTGACACCAGACATGCACCGCGTTCATCACTCGGTCATTGTTAAGGAAACGCACTCAAACTTTGGCTTCTTTTTATCAGTGTGGGACATCTGGTTTAAGACTTACCGCGCCCAACCCAAGCTTGGTCATGACAAGGTGCATATTGGTGTTCCCGAGATTCAAGATGGTAAAGAGCAACGGCTAGATTTAATGTTACGTCAGCCATTTGCACGATTCCCGACAACGAAAGATTAAGTTCGAATTCAGTTGAGTCTCAAGCTTATATTGAGACCAACCTTAGCTTAATACCAAAGTTATCTTAATCCGAAAACAAAACGCCCTTAGATTCTTGTGAGAACTTAAGGGCGTTTCTGTATCGATAGAATTATAAGAGCAGTTAGCGCTTCAACTCTTGTGCTGTTTGGCTTAACTCAGCACGCTCGTTTATTTCAGCACGCTCGTTTAGTTTAAAACGTACTTATGAAGCATAGCTTGTTGGTGCCCTGCTATCTCTCCGACTTGCTCTGAACTCTCGATCATAGATTCAAGTTGCAGCTTAGTATTTTCGCCCTGCTCAGACACGCGAGTGATAGAATGCGTTACATCGACAGTCGCACGTGCTTGTTGTTCGGTAGCCACCATGATTTGCTCAACACGCCCTTTGATCTGGCTTACTGCAAATTCTATTTTCTCGAAGGCTTGTCTTACATCACCACTGGTTTGCAGTGCATTGGCCATCTCGCTTCTCGATTCCGTTACAGAAGCACGTGAGCGATCTGCTGCCGCTACTAGTTCGTTCATCATGCTACGAATATTGGTGGTTTGCTGGGATGTGCCGCTCGCCAATTTACGCACTTCGTCTGCAACTACCGCAAAACCTCGACCTTGTTCACCTGCTCGCGCCGCTTCTATCGCAGCGTTAAGTGCCAATAAGTTGGTGTTTTCAGCGATACCACTGATCATGTCGACCATTTCACGAATCTGTTTCACTCGACCATCCAAGTCAGCCATCGACTCTTCACTCATGCTAAGAGAGTGCTCAAGCGCTTGTAATCGTTGTTGGTTAAGGCCAACCACTTGGCTGCCATTCACTGACTCATCTTCTGCTATTTGAGCATCGTCGTTCGATGCGTTAGAGATACGAGCAATCTCACCAATCGATGCTTCCAGCTCCGTAATGGTGGTGATCATATTCTGAAGTGATTCGTTCTGCTCGTTCAAGCTCGAATTGGTTTGCTCTGCAGCGTCGTGGCTTACTTCTGCCGTTTGATAAAGCGTCTCACAGTTGCGCGTTACTAAACGAACCGAATCTGCGGTTGAATCAACGACCGTATTGAGTTTTGAAGTAATAACTTGCAGCTCTAGCGGCCCCAGTAATTCACTCTGTTTAGAGAAGTCATGATCTGCCAGTGAACTCAACTGTTGAGTTATGTTTTTAAGCCCTTTATTCATCCAACGGCGTAACACGAACCATGAAATCACAATGATTACGGCAATCACTAGCCCGCTGATAAACAACACACGATCAATATTGGTAATGGTTTGATTTACAACCAGTTCACTTTCATCAATCAGATGGGAAGCGGTAGAAGACAACTGATTCAATGTGCTAATGACGGTGTTCGCTAAGGTAATGACTTGCGTTAAGTTCTGCTCTTGCTGCTGAACAAGTTCGAGTTTCAAGAGGATCTGTTTGATCACGCCTTCTTCGGTAAAGCCTTCTTTCACCATCTCGTAAGGCGCCGTCAAGCTCGCGAACTCAACGATGTCTGGATGCCAATCGGCAAAATCGCTGTAAGCCAAGTTAAGGCCTGCGATTCGGTTTCTCAATTGACGGTATTCGTCTTGTGCTTTATCAATGTCAGGTTGCATCATCAACATCAAGAAGGTGTTCGCCATAGCAGACGCACTGGATGTGAATCGGTTCGCTGCATCGCTCGCTTCTGGGTTGTCTTCAACCAAGAATGAGCTGATTCGATTCATTTCTGGTCCGATAGATCCAACGCCATAACGGAACTCGCCCATTTTACTGTCGATCAGATTTTGCTTACTTTGAATCTCAATCTGCGCCAGCAGTACCGTGTTGGTCATAGCTTGCAGTTGCGCCATGTCATCGACAAGGATTTGTTGTTGCTCTAAAGAGATCGCATCAGGAAAAGATTGGGAAATAAAAAGAAGTTCCTCTAGCGTGGTATTGCTCTCTGTCGCGAGTTGGTCAATTGAGCCCCTTGTGGCATTCAGTGTATCTAAGTCGGTTGATTGGGTGCTGTAAGTGAGAAGTTTTACTTGTTCTAATACGCTTTGCGTTAATTCGGCGTTATGTAGAGCAAGGGGTAATGCTTGTTCCGAGAGTGCATCAAAATGTCCCCCGACCCGTTCAACGCCCCGAATGCTAACCATTGATAAAAAAGTAACAAGTAAAAGAATGGAAATAAATACAGCAGTGACGGTTTGAATGAGCGAGAATGTATAACGTGAGGGTTTTATTGATAAATTTGTGTCGGGCATGTGAAATCCAGTTTGACTACGAAAAGAGATATCCTTAAGTTAGGTCGTATACTAGAAGTCCTTGATGACGTTTTTATTTCAGTTTTTTGTCAGAAGAGTTACATATGAAAATCAGAAAAATGGCTGTAGTTACAATAACTTTAGCAACATTGGCTGCTTGTAGCTCGTCACCTTCGCCTTCTCAGCTTAGTCAAACCGCACAGAAACCCCTATCAAAGTCAGAACAATTGACTACAAACGCTTATATGAGCGTGTATGAACAGTGGAAAGGCGTGCCATACCATTTCGGTGGGACCTCATTTCGAGGTATAGATTGCTCTGCTTTTGTTCAAATCGCCGTGCAAAATGCGACTCAACAAGCTCTACCAAGAACCACAAAAGACCAGAGTAAAAAGGGAAAAGAAATTGCGTATGGGCAGGCAACAAGCGGTGACTTGGTGTTTTTCAAGACTTCGATGACGGTGCGACATGTAGGCGTTTATTTAGGAAACAACCAATTTCTACATGCCTCGACATCGAAAGGTGTCATTATTTCTAGGTTAGATAACCCTTACTGGGCATCCAAGTTTTGGCACTTTAGGCGTTTATAGCGGTTCGAAAGATAAACCGCTGAGCGAGGTAACTCTAGAAAGATACGACTTAAACGCCCGTTGTTATTATGCTGATTAATTACGACGATAAATGAGCAAACAAACCGTTAATCGTATTTAGCAACAGCAGTATCAAACAGGTTCTTCACTAACGCGATGTACTCATCGAGGAATACAATTTGTTCGTTAGTCGCTTTCTTAGCCCACACACCCGCTAATACTTCACCAAGATCCGCTACTACGGCATCTGCTTCTTTCAAAAGTTGAAAACGAACGCTCGAATGCAACTCTGGGTTTTGCTCGAAAATAGCCATGATGTTTGTTGAAATCATGTCGGTAACAATGTCTTCGACACTTTCGTTTCCAGTATCACCATTACTATTGGTAAACACATCAAGGTTGAATGATAGGTGCTCGATTAAAGCCAAATAGCCATCGGTTTCTACAACCACAATAATTCTCCGTTTTAAGCTCTAGAGCAGATTAATACGTACTTGCCTAATACTATGTAAATGAAGCTATTTGTCATCACTTTATTGCCCAAAACTACATTTAAATGATCCTAGTTAGTATTTCAGCTTAAAATTAAATCGATATAGCTTTATGTGGTATACCTGCCTACTTACGACATAAGTAAATTCACGCTAAAGAAGTGTAAGACAAACTTTGAAGCAAAGTATTGCGCCAGTTAACAATAGTCCTTTCAACTTACTCTAAAAGCTCATTTGATTTAGTCGCTAGACAATAACAAGCTCAAACCTCTTTTCCAGTTTGTGGCGTTCAAAACCGTTTCGATTGTGAGACCAGTTCCAAACTATTTCATCACGTCAGGTTTTCAATTTATGTTTGTATTTCAAAGAGCTTGAATCAGTTCGAGTTCACAATTCGGCCAATTGATTCTACGTAAGATGAAGAAGAGCTAAGAACATTGACGAGTGCGTCTATAAATTGTTCAGATTTATCCTAAACTATTGCTATTAAACAAACAGTATTTCTAACCTTCAATCTTTTTAACTTTCAGTCTTTGAGGATTTCCTATGTGGCAGGCCATTTCTCAACAACTTTCAGATACTCTTCTATTTAACTTTCAGATTACTGAACGTACCAAGGTTTCTGGTGGCGACATTAACGATTGCTATATGATCAGCGATGGGAATGAGCGTTACTTTGTGAAAGTGAATCAGCGAGAATTTTTACCTAAGTTTGAAATTGAAGCTGAGAACTTACGCTTGTTAAGAGAAACCTCCACTGTTTACGTTCCTGAGTTGGTGCTTATTGGCAAAACCAAAGAGTGCTCGTTCATTATTCTGAATTACTTGCCGACCAAACCGCTCGAGACGGGCAACAATAGCTTCGATTTCGGCGTTCAGCTTGCGCGGCTTCATCAATGGGGCGAGCAAAAAGAGTTTGGTTGCGACCAAGACAACTATATCGGCAGCACACTTCAACCCAACCCTTGGCATAAGAAATGGGGTCGCTTTTTCTCTGAGCAACGCATTGGTTTCCAACTGCAACTGCTCAAAGAGAAAGGCATCGAGTTTGGTGATATCGATGACATCGTTGATGTGGTGAATATGCGTCTTGCTGGCCACAACCCTCGCCCTTCTTTGCTTCATGGGGATCTTTGGAATGGCAATGTTGCTAACTCTGCGTTTGGCCCAATTTGCTACGACCCTGCTTGTTACTGGGGGGACCATGAGTGTGATTTGGCGTTAACTGAATTGTTTGAAGGTTTCCCTAAAGAGTTTTATGAAGGTTACCAGAGCGTCAATCCACTCGACGTTGGCTATACTGATCGGAAAGACATTTACAACTTGTACCATCTTCTTAACCACTGCAATCAATTTGGCGGCGAATATTTAGCACACACTGAAGCATGCATTCAGAAGATACAGGCCGTTTAATACCAATCACAGCTAGCTATTGCGTTCTATAACGCTACTGCGATCTTTAAAGCTACTACGATTGGAACAAGTTACAGTGAGGAGAATTCGCGATGCATAAATACACAGAGAAACATGTCTCCTGTCCGCATTGTGGGCACGGTATTAACATCACGCTTGATGCATCTAATGGTAGCCAAGACTTCTATGATGATTGTCCAGCGTGTTGCAATGCCATTCATTTGGATATGCAGGTTGACGAAGTAAGAGACAGAATCAACCTTTCGATTGATGCCGATGATGAACAAGTATTCTGACAATCAGTTTCTCGTTTAAACCATGATCAAAAAAGAGCACCTCACGTGCTCTTTTTTAATTTGGTCATCGGTGTGATTTTATTGCCACCGATTCAATGCGCTTAGTGGCTATTTCTGGTTCGCTAATACACGCTCGACAGTATCAACAATTGCCTGCGTTTGTGGATCGAACTCAATGTTCACTTGGTCGCCTACTTCACGGCCGCCAAACAGAGTACGATTCAGAGTTTCTGGGATCAGGTGAACAGAGAAACGGTTCTCTTCCACTTCACCAATCGTCAATGAACAACCATCAACGCCGATGTAACCCTTACTCAGCACATACTTCATTGATTCTTGAGGCAGCTCAAACCAAAGCGTACGGTTGTTTTCTGTTTTAATCACATCGACTAGGTTAGCCATCAGAGTAATGTGGCCAGACATGCTATGCCCACCAATTTCGTCACCAAACTTTGCTGCACGCTCAACATTCACTTTGTCACCAACATTCAGTTGGCCTAAGTTCGTCAATCGCAATGTCGCTTGCATTAAATCAAAAGCAATCTGGTTACCTGAAATTTCCGTTACCGTTAAGCAACAACCGTTATGAGCTACTGAAGCACCAATGGCTAATCCTTCAACCATTTCATCGCTTAGCTCAATGGTATGAGTTTGAAACGACTCTTTTTTGTTGATAGCAACCAGTGTTGCCATGCCTTGAACGATACCTGTAAACATAAGATTCCTATTTAGCATTCTAATAACAGTTTTTCATAGCAGTTATTGTGACATTTCTTTATGATTCGTCCAGTGGAAGCTTAAGATCATTGTCTCTGATTCCTTCAGAATGTCCTTTCCTACACTATTATTCTAATTTTCCCTCTTATTTGGAGTTGTTTGTGCATCGTTACAAAGAAGAATCCTCGAATCTAATCAAACTTGCGACCCCAGTATTGATCGCATCTGTTGCACAAACTGGAATGGGTTTTGTTGATACCGTGATGGCCGGTGGCGTAAGTGCTATCGATATGGCGGCGGTTTCGATTGCAGCAAGTATCTGGCTACCATCAATCCTATTTGGTGTTGGTCTATTGATGGCGTTGGTTCCTGTCGTTGCACAACTGAATGGTTCTGGTCGACAAGTAAAAATTCCATTCGAAATTCAACAAGGCGCATTTTTAGCGCTCGTCATCTCCCTTCCAATCATTGGTGTGCTTTTTCAAACACAATTGATATTGGAGTGGATGGACATTGAACAACTCATGGCGGAAAAGACCATCGGCTATATGAATGCGGTGATGTTTGCTGTACCTGCGTTTTTGTTGTTCCAAACATTGCGAAGCTTTACCGATGGTATGTCTTTAACCAAGCCTGCGATGGTGATTGGTTTTATTGGCTTGCTATTAAACATCCCGCTGAACTGGATGTTCGTATACGGAAAACTTGGTGCTCCTGCTCTGGGTGGTGTTGGCTGTGGCGTTGCAACGGCTATCGTATATTGGGTGATGTTTGCACTACTGTTCGCTTACGTTTTAACATCAAAGCGTTTGGCGAAAATCAACATCTTCGGTACGTTCCATAAACCGCAACTTAAAGCTCAAATTCGTCTGTTTAGACTTGGTTTCCCTGTGGCGGCCGCTATCTTCTTCGAGGTAACTCTGTTTGCGGTGGTTTCTTTGTTAGTTGCACCATTGGGTTCATTGATTGTTGCCGCGCACCAAGTCGCGATCAACTTCTCTTCGCTGGTCTTCATGATTCCAATGAGTATCGGTGCAGCCGTGAGTATTCGTGTTGGCCATAAGTTGGGCGAAAACAACACCGAAGGTGCGAAGATCGCGACACACGTGGGTATCATTGTTGGTTTAGTGACAGCCCTTATGACAGCGGCGTTAACGATTCTGTTTAGAGAACAGGTTGCATTACTTTACACAGAGAACACGGCAGTAATTATGGTTGCAATGCAGTTGCTGTTGTTCGCGGCGGTTTATCAATGTACTGACGCCATCCAAGTTATCGCTGCGGGTGCTCTGCGTGGCTACAAAGACATGCGTTCAATCTTCAACATCACCTTTGTGGCTTACTGGTTGCTTGGTCTTCCTATCGGTTACATCTTGGGTATGAAAGATTGGATTGTTGACCCTATGGGTGCGCACGGCTTCTGGATTGGTTTCATCGTCGGTCTAACGTCAGCCGCGATTATGCTGGGTATGCGTCTACACTGGATGCACAAGCAGGACGATGACGTTCAGTTAGAATTTAGTTCTCGCTAGATTCGTACTCGCTAAGTCGGTCTATCTGATTTCGAATAAAAAAAGAGCTCTGATTTTCAGGGCTCTTTTTCGTTTAATGGTCAGGTAGATCGTATCTGCCTTAATATTCACTCTTCTCTCGAACAAAGCGCGCAAACTTGGGTTTTCCGTTTTGAGTAAAACCATTGTAACGAAAGGTAATACGGCTGCCGATCTCTGGCGGTGCGAGTCTCATTTGGTCACTGAACCCGCTGCCTATATAAAATTCCACACCCTCTTCTGTGTGAACCAAGATTGAACCCATCATCCCTTTATACTTCCCTGTCCCACCCTTGTAGCCAATAACTGTGGCTTCGGCATCATGATGCCTTTTCAGTTTTAACAAATCATTACTTCGGCCTGCTTGATAACGACTGGTGATTTTTCTAAGCATCAAACCTTCGCCATTACGCTCATCGACATTATCAAGTTGATGAAACAAAGCCTCTTCACTGTGAATTGGTACATGTTCTATGTAGCTGACATGAGATTCTCCAATCACGCTTACCCAATGCAAAATGTTGTAATAGCGCTTTTGATAATCTCCCGCAGCGCCTGGCATATCAAACAGCATGAAATCGATTTGGCGCCATGCTGTGTCACTCGGCGTATGATCGAGAACGGTAGATTGAACAAGGTGGAACTTGCCCCTTCCTGCCCACAACTCTCCTTCGAGATGGACCTTAGGCAAGTTTTCAGTAAACCACTTGGGTGAGTAAATGCGATTACCATTGCGTGTATAAAGATGTTGTCCGTCCCAAAGAGCCCGAATCCCATCAAGCTTTTCACTCTTCCAGTATTCAGAAACATCAATGCCTTGTTGGTATGTATTGGCCAGTACCAAATGGTCGGGAGGTAAATAGGATGAATGAGAAGAAAGCGAACACGCCCATAGAGTTGCTATCGCCAATTTAGTTAATCTCATCATCTGCTCCGTATTGATATCTGTAGTAGTCAACAAACGCCTTTAATCCTAAGCGTTCTGACACGTAGGTAGACAACCTTTGCTAGAAGATGCGATCCACTCATCAACCTTATCTAACCTTTTCATTTATTCATTAAATTAATGACCTATAACTCTCATATATTCCGCCGTTTTTAGTTCTCATATTGAGAAACGTCTTTTCTCAATTTGAGATAGGAATTCGTACTAAACATAAATTATTGAAAAATAACAACATAAAAGTTGGCACATTCAGTGCAGTTGTCCATACATACTTAAAAGGAGATATCGCTATGGAACTACGTAAGACTGATTTAAACACAACGACACTGACACTTTCTATTTTCGGTGATCTGGATGCAGCAGGCAGTCGTGATGCACAAACCGACATCGATGATGTGATTTCTAACGATGGTCACCCTGAAATCGAAGTTGATTTTAGCCAGGTTGAGTTTTTAGATTCATCTGGTGTTGGCGCGATTGTTTATATGTTCAAACGTCTGACTGAGCGCGAACGCAACATGCGACTTGAAAATGTGACTGGTCAGCCTCTTGAAATTATGAACCTACTACGTATTGGCCACGCTATCCCAGTAAATTCAAAAAATCCTGCAAATTCATGAAGACCCACTAAGCTAGAAGTAACAAAAAATAATAAGAAAAATTAGAAACATAGGACGTTGGCATGAAAATACTGAAAAACTACATAGCCCTTTCTCTGTCCGCTCTCGTTCTGGGTGGCTGTACTAGCTATCCTGAACAAGGCACAGGGGGTTTGGCTGAAAGTTACGATTCTATTAACTATCAAAACTCAGACTTCTCTCCTGTCATGCCAGACGAGCCTCTTGGTCCAGAACATGGATTACGCTTTGATTGGCAGCTCGCTAAATTGCACCTTGATGCTTTGATCCAAGAAGGTGCTCGTTGGTGTTTCCCAGCTGCTGTTGTTCAAGCAATCGAAAAGCAAAATCGTATTGCTCGTGAACTTCAAGGCGGTCTACTACTGGATGCAGCCAACGACTTAGTGATCCAAAGAAAACGCCTAAATGAACTTGAGGTCCAACTGGATTACGTAACTTCACAAGCCCGCTGTGAGCCACCAAAAAATGAAAATCAATTTAGAATGCAACTGTCGGTTATTGAACAGTTGTATGACCTGCTTAATGTTGACAACCAATTTGCGGAAAACTCGACTGAAGTAAATCCTAAATATATGGGAAGACTGGCCGAGGCGACCACTTTACTTAAAGAACACAAATCCCTAGACCTTGTTGTTACCGGCCATGCTGATGCAACGGGTGCCGAAGAATACAACGACAAGTTAGCACTTGGACGAGCGAAACAAGTCGAACGCTACCTGACTATTTTTGGACTAGGCGCTCAACGAATCAAAGCCGTCTCTGTTGGCGAAACCGTCCCTCTTTTTGAAGGTGAATCCGACGGCACGCGTTTAACGAACCGCCGAGTAAGTATTGAAATTGTCTCGCCTAAGAATGCCGAGAAAATGGGAGGTGGATTATGAAATTCTTGATCGCTTTTATCATCACCCTATCGTTATGCTTTGCGAATGTCGTCAATGCTAACGATGAGTTTTCAGACGCGGTTCAAGTCGGTGATCTAATCCAAGTTAACGTACCCGGTGAAAGTACCTTAAACACGGGGTTCCAAGTGGATAAGCGTGGCCGTATTACTCTTCCAGAAGTAGGCGCTGTGTTTGTTGCGGGTTACGACAGCGAACAGCTTAACAAAGTCGTTCTAGAGTCGCTGGCAACCGCTTACAAAGATCTTTCGAACGCTTCAGTGTATGTAAAAGAGCAGCAAATCATCATCTACGTGCAAGGTTATGTAGAACAGCCTGGCGAATACACGCTCTCATTAGGTTCTAGCATCCAAATGGCACTTTACGCTGCGGGTGGTTTACGCCCGGGCGCGCAACTGGATAAGCTGATTCTTAAGCGAGGCGCAGATAAGAAAGAGTTTAACTACAAACGATTCCTTGATTCAGGAGACGAGTCAGCATTACCTACTCTTCAATCACTGGATTCACTATTCGTTCCAGCTTCTCCATTAGTCGGTAACATCGAGCAAGAGTTTGACGCAGCAAAGCTTGCTAACTCAGGTGACAGTGCTGATTCTCGTAACTCCATCAAAGTGTTTGGTGAGGTGAACGCGCCGGGTTCGTTCACTTACAAAGAGAACACCGACCTTGTCGACGTACTTATGCGTTCGGGCGGCGTAACTCGTTATGCCAGTGTTGAGCAAATCCGAGTGATTTCGAACAACACCCCAACGCTATTCAACCTAAAACGTTACTTAGATTCTGGTGACGAAAGTCTGCTTCCAATTTTACGCCCGGGTGCGACCATTTTCGTTCCCAAGCAAGAAGAAGAGATCAAATCCGGCGCCAACATGGTTTACGTAATGGGCGAAGTCGCAGCCCCTGGTGCTTTTGAAGGCAAAAGAGACGCGACCTTTATGGATATCTTGGCGAATGCGGGCGGCCCAACTCGATTTGCAGAGTCACGACAAATCCGTGTTATCAAAGCAGATGGCAGAGTGCTTAAATTCGATTTAGCGGCTTACACTGAAGGCTTACCTAACTCTAACCCTCCTAGCATCAAAGCTGGTGACGCGATTTTCGTTCCCGAGAAAACCGACATGAACGAGAAGTCTTGGTTGAAAATCACGCCAGACAGAGCAGTTAACGTGATTGGTGAGGTGAATCGACCTGGTCGTATTGAATGGTCAGATGAAATGAATTTCATGGGATTATTGGCACACGTCGGTGGCCCTACGCTACGCGCTGACACATCGAAAATCGAAGTTGTTACTGGTAGAAAGCTAGTTGTGTTTAACCTTGATGATTTTATTCGAAATGGTGCGCCACGTGACCAAATGCCACAAATTCGAGCGGGCTCTATCGTGCGTGTTCACGACTTGCCACAAGATCCTTCAGACAATAAATCACAATGGGTTCGTCAAAGCTCTGATGCTTCGATCTACATCTTTGGACAAGTGAATGCACCCGGTCGTTACCGCTTCACCAAAGACATGCACTTCCTTGATATCTTGTCTGCGGCTGACGGTCCAACAAAGGATGCCGACATCCACAACGTTCGAGTAACGCATCGTGACAAAACCTATTCGCAAGTAAGCAAACTTAACTTATCACTGTACTTCGAAACCGGTGACGAATCGTTACTGCCAAACGTAACCACTGGCGACACGATTTACATCCCAGAGAAAGGCAAAAACTGGTTAGATACACCGAAAGAAGAAACCGTTCGTGTGCTTGGTGCGATTAACAATCCGGGGCGTTATGTGTTCAACGACAACATGACCATTCTAGATATTCTGGCAGAAGCAGCAGGACCTACCGACAATGCTTATGTAGAAAAAATTACCATCGTCAATATGTCTTGCTGCCAAGGTCAGGCTCGTACTTTTGACCTTGTTGAATTCAGCAAAACGGCGAACATTTACAACTTGCCGGTGCTACGCGCTGGTGACACGATTTACATCCCAGACCGTCGCGAAAGCTTTATTGAAAAAGCACGCGTCGGACTTGATGACATACTGCGTATCACCACCACCATCGTATTAATAGGAGCTTTATAATGACAATTTCAGCGACCCATGCCGAAGTCGAGCAACTGTATTTAGCTTCTGAACTTAACGGCCAAAAATCAATATGCGTCACCGCCTGCCATTCAGGTGACGGCGTAACATCTATTGCAACCGCATTAGCCGAGCGTTTTCTTCTTGCGGGTCATTCAACGCTTTATGTTGATCTCAACTTATTCAACCCTGCTTTCAAAGATTTGAATATGCTAGAAGATAATCAGCAAGGTCAACTGATAGAACATGTTGAATCTCAGCGTACGTTTATCGGTGTCCCTGCTCCACAAGTTGCTTCAACGCAATTGGCTTATAAAGATCCGACAACGTTACAAAAAGTGGTCAACAAATGGTTAGAGAAATACGACAGAGTCATCATTGATACCTCACCGCTTCTCAACATAAACAAAGGCAATATTCCGGCGCAGTCTGTCGCGAGCGCTTGTGGCAGTACACTAATTGTTGTCGCCTATGGAGAAACGTCGAGTCACCACCTAGAACAAGCGAAAAAGCTGCTTGATGCACAAAGTATCAATCTAATGGGCTGCGTGATGAACATGAAACAAAAGCCTAGCTTTGCACAAGAGTTGGTCAGACAAATCAATCGAATGAAATTTATCCCCGTTAAGCTTCGCGATAGCTTGGCAAACAAGCTGTATCAAAATGAGTTTTTGAACCTTCCTATGTAACTTTCTTTTGCTACTTTCTGGCTGTCATTAAAACCATGACAGCCGCCAATCGTATTAGACTTCAAGCTCCAACTGCTCTGAATGATTCAAAACCAAATTGGGTGTTTTTGGCGAAATTGTTATTAAAAATAAGATTTTAAAAACCATTCAACGCATTTCACACACGTCATTCATGGTCTTACCACCTTTAAATCCCTTCAAAAATAAACAGCCCCACACCTAACTTTAGCGGTAATGTGACACAGACGGTTAAAGTGCCATGTAAATCGCATCAAAGATGGAATTCGTACGATTATTCCCTAAGATTATAAATAGAGGTGGTTTTTGACGAATTTGTAATAGTTTGACAAAGTTATCCGATGGCTGTTGAAACACAGTGGATGAATTGGCAAATCACACTTCACTGACTTTGCACGTTTATCTATTCAAACTTCACCCATCCCTCCTTCTGCTCAAATGGTTCAAATACACGGAAAGGATCACCATCGAGCAATTTAGATAATCAATTTACCTTGGTTACCTTAGTTGTATTATTAAAGAGAAAGGAAACTCAATATGAAATACAAGTTAAGCTCCGTATTTTTGTTAGTAGCAGCAGCCAGCGGTAATGCTAACGCTGGAGAATGTGGCAGCGTAACAATCGCAGATATGAACTGGAACTCTGCAACACTGATCGCCAATATCGACCAATTCATCCTTGAACATGGTTATGGGTGTGATGCTGAACTTATCCCTGGCGACACTATGCCAACAGGCACGTCTATGATCGAAAAAGGCCAGCCTGATGTTGCACCTGAACTTTGGAGCAACAGCTTAAAAGACGCATTAGATAAAGGTGTTGAAGAAAAACGTCTTCGCTACGCAGGTAAAGCACTTGTGAACGGCGGCGAAGAAGGCTTTTGGGTTCCAGCTTACCTAGTAAAACAGTACCCTGAAATGGCAACCATCGAAGGCGTACGCAAAAACGCAAGCTTATTTAAACACCCTGAAGACCCAGATACATCTGCATTCTACAGCTGCCCTGCAGGCTGGAACTGTCAGATCAGCGCCGGAAACCTGTTTAATGCTCTTGAGCTAGAAAACAGCGGTTTCACGATTGTTGATCCAGGCTCGAGTGCCGGCTTATCTGGCTCTATCGCAAAAGCTTATGAACGTGAAGAAGCTTGGTTTGGTTACTACTGGGCACCGACGGCTGTGCTAGGTAAATACGACATGGTTAAAGTCGACTTTGGCAGTGGCGTTAATGAGGAAGAGTTCCTTAACTGTACCACTAAAGAAGATTGTGAATCGCCAAAAGCGACCATGTACCCGCCTTCACCTGTTCACACGATTACCACTGAAAGTTTTGCGTCACGTGCTCCTGAAGCATACGACTACTTTACTAAACGTGGTTTCACGAACGACAAAATGAACTCGCTACTTGCTTGGATGGAAGACAACCAAGCTGATGGCGAAGAAGCGAGTCTGCATTTCTTAAGTGAATTCCCAGAAGTATGGCACCCATGGGTTTCTGAAGAAGTGGCTAAGAAAGTTGAAGCAGAGCTGTAAGAGCTTGATTTAATAACAAGTAATTACGCTTCAACAATAAAACAGAAATAACGTCGCTATACTTGATGTTATTCATGATTCGGAGCCCTTTTCATTAGCGATTTTCTTATCGCATGGACAAGTGGCTCCGAACTATAAGGATATAAAATGGCTGACAGCAATTGGTTATCAAGCTTTCCAGAGATGGAACGCGGTGATTTACGAACCATAAAAAAGACGCTAGATGGCGCATACCGTGAATTTTCCCGTGAATACGGCGAAATGATTGAATCTCTCTTTGACCCTCTTCTTTCATTCCTCGTTTGGTTTGAAAAACTCCTTATCTCAACACCTTGGATTATAGTCCTGGCTGTGTGTACCAGCCTTGTCTACGCAGCAAGCCGTTCTTGGAAACTGGCTCTAGGCTGTGTAGCTTCTCTACTTCTCATTGGTTACTTTGGAATGTGGGAAGACACCATGCGGACGCTCAGTATCATCACTGTATGTACCTTGGTTTCAATATTCTTGGGCATTCCGATTGGTATTGCGATGGCTCGTTCAAATCGAGCTCAGTCAATTGTTACGCCGATGCTCGATATCATGCAAACCATGCCTGCGTTCGTTTATTTGATTCCAGTGGTAATGCTACTGGGCATCGGTAAGATTCCAGGGCTAATCGCCGTGGTTATCTACGCGATCCCACCTGTAATTCGTCTAACTAACCTAGGCATACGCTTAGTTGATAAAGAAGTCCTTGAAGCCGCTACCGCTTTCGGTGCGAGCAAAAAGCAACGCTTATGGGGTGTTCAACTTCCTCTAGCAATGCCAACGATCATGGCGGGTATTAACCAAACCATCATGATGGCACTGTCTATGGTTGTTATCGCATCCATGATTGGTGTGAAAGGCCTAGGACAACCGGTTCTCAAATCGATTACTAACCAGTACTTCACATTAGGCTTGATGAATGGTTTCGCCATCGTTGCCCTCGCAATCCTTTTTGACCGCGCTTCACAAGCGTACGCAAGAAGAACTAATGCGCATTTAGGAGGATTCAAGCATGACTAAACCATTGATTGAAATTAGTGGTCTGTACAAGGTGTTTGGACCGAAACCAATGTCTGTTATGAACCGAGTTCAAAACGGCGAACACAAAGATCAGATTCTTGCGGATACGGGTCATACCGTTGGTTTGAAAGAGATCAACCTTGAGATTAACCGTGGTGAAATCTTCGTTATCATGGGGCTTTCTGGCTCGGGTAAATCGACGCTGATTCGCCACTTCAACCGTTTGATTGACCCGACTCAAGGTAAAATCATGGTTGAAGGCATTGATGTGATGAGCCTCAACACTAAACAGCTAGAAGAGTTCCGTCGTCATAAAATGTCGATGGTATTCCAACGCTTTGGCTTAATGCCTCATCGCACTGTGGTTGAAAACGTTGCGTACGGGTTGGAAGTACAAGGCATCAAAAAAGAAGACCGTTTAGCAAAAGCCAACGAATGGTTAGAAACCGTGGGCTTGAAAGGTTACGGCAAGCAATACCCTGCGCAACTTTCAGGTGGTCAGCAACAACGTGTTGGCCTTTCTCGCGCTCTGTGTACTAACGCTGAAATCTTGTTAATGGATGAAGCCTTTTCGGCACTCGACCCTTTGATTCGAAGTGAAATGCAAGATCAGCTTATCGAACTTCAAGAGAAGCTTCATAAGACGATTGTTTTCATCACTCATGATCTGGACGAAGCACTCCGCCTAGGCGATAGAATCGCAATTTTGAAAGACGGCGAGTTAGTACAACAAGGCACACCACATGAGATTCTGCTAAATCCAGCCGATGATTACGTGGAAGCGTTCGTGAAAGACGTAAACCGTGCTCGTGCACTGACCGTTGAAACCGTTATGCAGCCTCCTCTGTATCGAATCACATCAGAAACGATTGAAGGTGCTCTGGCACAGATGAAGATGCTGAAAAACGATTACGCTTATCACGTAACGGATGACGGCTATCAAGGCCTAGTCACACAAGAGAGCCTACAAGACGCAGTTGAAGATTCATCGGTACATGATTTTAGTGATGAGATATACGAAGAAGTCCCTGCCATCTTACCAGATGCGGTGATTGAAGAAGTGCTACCGGACACTATGTCTTGTGACTACTCTCTTCCAGTTGTTGATGAAGACGGTAATCTAAAAGGTGAACTCGAGAGAAGCGCTGTTGCTGATATCTTCTCAGAAAGTAGCGAGGAAGAAGTAGAAGCCGACCCAAAGCCAAAGATTGATAAAGCTTCGTAGTCCTACTTTTCGTGATTTAA
The DNA here is from genome assembly GCF_041474195.1 of Vibrio sp. 10N.222.52.C3. Taxonomy (NCBI): domain Bacteria; kingdom Pseudomonadati; phylum Pseudomonadota; class Gammaproteobacteria; order Vibrionales; family Vibrionaceae; genus Vibrio; species Vibrio sp. 10N.222.52.C3. Next base: position 56,445 of record NZ_JBFRTQ010000087.1, read on the forward strand.
AGCTCGGCTGTTTAAATTATCGCTATTTGCGTTATCGCTATTTAGATTAGCCTAAACTACATAAACCGCTCTAAGACCACTGTTGTTATTTCACTGCAGTGGTCTTTTTTATTTGTATCGGGCTCGTTTTCTTCTGAGATCTACCCGCACCTTAGGCTTTATAGGCACCTAAGTTTATATTTCATAAGAGAAAACAAAATAAAATCAGTCCGTTAGGTTTGTCACAAACCCAATAGCAAGATGAGTGAGATGCCAATTAAATGCTCTATTTGTACGGCAACCAGTTGAAATTATTCTAGAAAATGACTAAAACTTAATAGTATTAACAGATATTAAGCTCAATAAAAGGACTTAGTTTGATGAATTCTACTTTAGCGTCAGACGCAGCTACAAATCTAAACTCACAACAAGTGAGCAAGCTTGTCGATGAAAGCGTTCTGGAGCAAATGATTCGCGATACAAGTGCGGACATTATCCCTATCTTGATCGACCATTATGTCGAAGAATCACAAACACGCTTGGTCGCTATAAAAGAGGCAGTCACGCAGAAAGACGCTCAAACACTTGAGTTCGAGGTCCACACTCTCGGCAGCACAGCGCTTTCGTTAGGTAATCGCCCTTTGGGTGAATTAGCTCGAGCTTTAGAAAAGCTATGTTTAGAACAGAGTCATGATGCGGCATTTCGACAAGTTGATGAATTACTAGAGCTCGCAGAGCGTTCAATAAAAGCCTTGCTTGAAAGGAAAGAGGCAGGCTTCAGCTAGCTTTGCATGTTCATTATCGGTATCAGATTAAAAACTCAAAACAGTCGTTATTAATATAGTCGCCATAAGATGGGCTCCATCATGAACAGCAATGCGAGAAGTTATACAGGCCGCTTCTTAAAAGATTGCATGTGGTAGATAACAAAATACACAAGACTCGTATTGATGGTTGCATATCACTATGTTATTGATTGGTTAGGATAAAGTTTCAAAAGGAATACACAATGCGCCCTAAGGTATTGTTAGTTGAAGACTCCACCTCACTCGCCGTACTCTACAAGCAGTACGTAAAAGACGAGCCCTATGATATTTTCCACGTCGAAACCGGCGCGGAAGCTAAGACCTTCATTGAAAGGCACTCTCCACAGCTTGTGATTCTCGACCTTAAGCTTCCTGACATGCCAGGCGAAGAAGTCTTAGATTGGATTACTGCTAACGAAATACCGACCGCTGTCATCATCGCGACAGCGCATGGTTCAGTAAACATCGCGGTAGACCTTATCCAACGCGGTGCAGAAGACTTCTTAGAGAAACCCATTCAAGCCGATCGACTCAAGACCTCTGTTAGCTTGCATCTAAAAAGAGCGAAACTCGAAAACCTCGTCGATAACATGCAAAGCAAATTCGATCGTGATCGTTTTCATAATTTCATTGGCTCTTGCCTACCCATGCAGGCGGTTTACAAGATCATTGATTCGGTAGCACCAACCACTGCCAGCGTGTTTATTAACGGCGAAAGTGGTACAGGTAAAGAAGTGTGTGCGGAAGCGATTCACCAAGAGAGTCAGCGTAATGGTAAACCCTTCGTGGCCATTAACTGCGGCGCTATCCCTCGAGACCTAATGGAGAGTGAAATCTTCGGTCACGTTAAAGGTGCGTTTACCGGTGCGACAACCGACCGTAAAGGTGCAGCAATGCAAGCGCATGGCGGTACCCTATTTCTCGATGAGCTTTGTGAAATGGAACTGGAGATGCAGAAGAAGCTCCTCAGATTTTTGCAAACTGGTACGTTTACTCCACTCGGTGGCAACCGCGAGATTAAAGTGGATGTCAGAATTATCTGTGCGACCAACCGCGATCCACTGGTTGAAGTAGAAGAAGGACGTTTTAGAGAAGACCTTTACTATCGTGTTCACGTTGTGCCTATCGAAATGCCACCGCTTCGTGAACGAGGAAGTGACATTGTCACCCTATCTAATCACTTCTTGAAACTGTACGCGAAGCAAGACAAGAAGAAGTTCAAATCAATAGACAAAGAAACGCAGAATCTACTTAAACGTTATGCGTGGCCAGGCAATGTGCGTCAGTTGCAAAACATCATCCGTAACATCGTGGTGTTGAACAATGAAACGAGCGTGACTAAAGACATGTTACCGCCTCCGATTAATAAAGTAGATGCCGCTCCATCATCTAAATCAGTGACACCAATTCGAGTAACTGCGCCTCAACCTGCAGTTGTTGAAGCACCAGAAGCTAAGTTGCCACCGATTACTCCGGAAGAGTTGGAACAATCGTCAGTTGCTCAAGCTCACAACGAGCCGATGACGCCTGCATTTACCACAAGCGAAGGTGCTATTCGTCCAATGTGGCAAATAGAACGTGAAGCCATTCAACATGCCATCAATCATTGCGATGGGAATGTGTTAAACGCTGCTGTGCTGTTAGAACTTAGCCCTTCTACTGTTTATCGTAAGAAACAGGCTTGGGAGTCGGAAGATGAGTACAATCAAGCCTAACCAAGGTGTACTCGACATAAACCTTCATGAGATTTGGCTGTTGATCGACAGCCAAACTTTTGGAGGCATAGAAACGCATGTTTTAGAATTAGCACAAGGCCTGATATCGGAAAGCGCTCAGTATTCAGAGGCTGTTCGTATCGTTCTTTTGACTAAGTTTAATCCTGAAGCGATCATCGTTGAAAAGTTGAATGCGCTGAACATCCCTTTTAGTTACCTCTCCGATTTAGCCTCATGTTCTGTAGATTCAAATGGCAATAGCGCGACACAGCTGAAACGTGCAGTTCAACATTATCAACCAAGGCTTATCCATGCTCATGGTTACAAAGCCAGTTTGGTCAGCAAGTTAATCAAGCTTCCGCCTCGTTTCAACAACACAAAGCAAATCACCACTTATCACGCAGGTGAAACCCCAACAGGCAAAGTATGGCTTTATGATTGGCTCGACCGTTACAGCAGTTTTCTTTCTGATCAGTCGCTCGTGGTCAGTGAAAAGATTAAAGCGAAAGTGCCGAGTCAAACCCATCAATTGAATAACTTTGTTAAAATGCCAACCGGGTTAACAAGCTCCCCTTCATCAAGCCCATTCCATGTTGGTTTTGTGGGGCGATTGAGCCATGAAAAAGCGCCTGATCGATTTGTTGCATTAGCCAAACAGTTTCCTGATGTTCGGTTTGAGCTTTTTGGTGACGGGCCAGAAATGGACATCTTAGTTAAATCGCAGCCTGATAATGTGACCTTTCATGGGCATCAGACCAATATGGACGACGTCTGGAGCCAAATCGATCTGTTAATCATCCCTTCTCGCTTTGAAGGCTTACCTATGGCGGCATTAGAAGCCATGATTCGTGGCATTCCCGTTCTCGCCACCTCAGTTGGTAACTTGCCTCAACTCATCGAGCATCAAGTTAACGGCTACCTTGCAAATTCAGAAGCTGAGCTAGAACAGTTTTTATCTTTGTGGATGTCATTGACGAACGAGCAACGTAACTCTCTCAAGAGTCACGCGATAGAAACCGTGAAAAACCAATACTCTCCACAAGCCGTTGTCCCGCAGTTGTTGGAAATCTATCAACTCGACCGTTAATTCTAGCCTTAGTCGATAACTGGTTATTTTGGCTTGATGATTTAAGTACTTTAGACAGTTTTATACTGATTCTCAAAATGACAAAACTCACCTCAAGGCTACGCCCTCACTTAATAATCCAACATTAAATCAGTAAGTTAAACAAAATGCATAACTGGCACTCACTTTGCAATCTTTAACATCAGGCGTAACTACGTCTTAAAAAGATTACGAGCCGAGTCCTAAAGAGTTTATTTGCCAATAGAGGTCACAATGGTCAACCCTGAAGCCAATAGATTGCCAGTCATCATCACGATCAGCACCTTGTGTGTTGGGCTTGGTGTTGTTTGGTACTTTGTGCCTCACCCTGCTGTCATTGTGGCGCTCGCTCTTGTGCCATTGGCCGGGTTATTCGTGTTAAACAAAACATTCTGGTTAGTTCTATTGTTCGTTGTCTTTTCATTTTTCCGAATTCACGAAGCTATACCTCAGCTCTATTCGCTAAAAATACCGCTGATGCTTTCATTAGGCGCTCTGTCGGCTCTTTTATGGCATGCATTAATCAGTAAAGAACTTAAAATCTTCTGGCACCCTTGTTTAAATTGGCTCGCCATATTTTGGGTATTGGTTTTCATTGGTATTATCTTCGCGTCCAACAGGCCAATAGCACTAGCAGAATTCAAGGGCGTTTATTGGAAAATTATAGTGATGACGCTTGCGATTACTTGGCTAGTAAACACCACGGAAAATCTCGCAAAAACCGCGATGACGATTATCTACGCTGGCGCTTTAGTCAGCTCTATTGCCGTGTACAACTCAGTAAATGGTATTGGGCTTGTCGAGGGCTCACGCGTGACTATTGGCCGCGATTTTGGCTCTATGTTAGGTGACCCGAACGACCTAGCACTGGTACTGATGTTCCCACTCGCCTTTACAATAAGCCAAGCCACCACGACTGGCATCTCACGATCCAAACGTTTAATCAGTGCCTTAGTTTGTCTGTTACTGCTCGCCGCAATTATTGCCACTCAAAGCCGTGGCGGATTACTGGGTTGTATTGCGGTGATTGGTATTTTTGCGTGGAAGCTAGTGCGCTCTAAAGTTCTCTTAATCTCAGTGGGAACTGTCGCGGCCGTGGTGCTCTATTTAGTTGCTGGTATCTCAGACAGGTCTTCTGGTGGTGCCGCTGAACAAGGTATCGATGAATCTGCAATGGGTCGAATCTATGCTTGGGAAGCAGCAATAAAGATGGCAGTTGAAAATCCACTGACTGGCGTAGGGTTGAACAACTTCTTCTCGAACTACTTCTTTTATAGTTCGCACTGGGACGGACTGAATCACGCCGTTCACAGTACCTGGTTTGGTGTGTTGGCAGAAACAGGCTTTATTGGTCTGATCATTTTTGTCTGCCTTATCGTTTCTTTGATCAAAACCTCTCGCTCTACGCTAACGAGGTTAAAAAACTCGGCCACAGAAATCGCCCCCGAACTCAATGCGGTCGCCTATGCGATCTATGCAGGTCTGATTGGAACAATCGTGTCGGGTACATTTTTGACTCAAGGCTTCAACTGGCCGATTTATATCCTCGCAGCACTCACAGTTTGCGTCTCAAATGTATCTCAAACTGCCTGTCAAAATGAGAAAACCTAAAAGACACATTTTAACCTATTGAAAATATTATATTTATTAGATGGCACAATATATGAA
>NZ_JBFRTQ010000088.1:0-42387 GCF_041474195.1 Vibrio sp. 10N.222.52.C3
CGTATTGGTCACTCAGTTCATTGAAATCAATGTGATTCCTAAGAATCAATTTTTGATATTCATCAACGAGTGCCCACACAGATTGATAGGTTTAAATTGTTAAAGAGCTTTGCTTATCGAAACTTTCTTTTTACAAAGAAACCCTTGAAAGCGGACGTGAATTCTAGCGATTTAATCTTAAGTGTCAAACACTTTTAAAATTAATTTGTTTCGAACTTTCCGTCTTACTGATTACCGCTGAAGCCTTGTGGCGTCTGCCGTGTCAGTGAGGCGGCATTATAGAGATCATCGTAAACATGGCAACCCCTTTTTTGATAAAAATTCAAAAAAGTTGCTTAAGTGTCTATTTTTACGTCAAAAAGCGTCTTTCACAGGTCAAAGCTCATACAATTACAGGCTTATCACTTAAAATTTTGCGACTAAATCTTTCGAAAATACCTCTATATCTAGCTCAATGCTCCATTTCTCACTCACTTCTAGGATGTTATCTAGCGATTGCTGAACTGTTTTTATCGTCAATGTGTTGTTGTCTAGGTCGTATACCTGTTTTTGCGTGGTGTAATAGAAATAAAGGATGGTCAGCGCGTCTCGGTCGCCTTGCTCAGCTTTGGGTTGAATACGCTTGAGCTTACGATAGATTTGATTATGGATTTGTTTAAGGTTCCATACATAAAGCGCTTCTTTGAAGTAATCATGCCCTTTCACACGGCTCGCGATAAATGCATTCAATGCGACTGATAAGATCACACCTAATACGTTCAAGTGGACATTACCTGTCGATTCGCCTGCGATTGATTGCCCTGAACCGAATAGCTCGATCAGTATGGTTCCGAATACAATGGCGAACACTGCGAGTGACCCAACCAACGAAACCAACAGCAGGTTCATCTTCTTTCTATATTCTTCTTTATTGATCTTCTGTAACTTCATCGACTACTTCCTTATGTAAGTCACCTAATAATTTGCGCATACTATCTACGTAAACATTGGGTCGCTTCAACCCTTACCATCTTGTAATGTGGTCATTCTCTATTTAATACGCAGAGTTCTTCTGGTTGGCGCTATACGCAACTCTATTTGACTTCATTAATAGAAAAGAGTTACATACCGCCACAATTTTGGTTATTCATCAATTCATGTTGATAAAGCCCGTTTCGCTTTATCACATACTGACAAGGTACATTCCATGCGTTCATTTGTATTACGCGCTCGCGCAGCCCCTACAGAGAGCAAACTTATCTTAGAAGGTGTTGGGCAAGATGCTCATACTGAGATTCTGGCTCATACTCTGATGAACACGATCTTCGTTGCTCAATCTCACCGTGAGAATGTCACCGTACACCTTGTATTAGAAAGTACTAAAGACTTTTCACGTACGATCACTTTCGATTCAAATGAGATCACCAACATTGGTGGCTTTCATGAATCGGCATTGTTATCAGCGGTAGTAAGAGCGGTTGATGCTTCTCAAGGTATGACCAAAGAGCAGACTCGTCAGGTTGAACCGGGAATCGTCGTTCGCACTATGAGCTTTGAAAAACTAGTCAAAGAACTGGCTGAAGACCACCAGCTGTACATGATGGATAAAAAAGGCGACTTTATCCGTGATGCAGAGATTGCGGAAAACCCATGTTTCCTTCTGACTGACCACATCCCAATGCCGAAGAAAAGCTACAACAGCTTAAAGCGCTTAGGAACAGAAAAGATCAGCTTAGGCCCGAACATGCTGTTTGCTTCTCAGTGCGTTGTATTGATCAATAATGAGCTGGATATTCGCGGTTTCTAGCCTCCGGACTGATAAGCTAAACAAAAAGAGCTCAACAAGGTGAGCTCTTTTTTATTAGCTATATTTTCGTATCGATGGTGTTATCTCGAAATCAGACCTGATTAACCAAAGATGAAGCTGTATAGGAAGCCTGCACCCATCGCCATGCTTAGGATAACGAATAGGAATGCTGCAATCATTTGGTTCTTGAAGATTGATTTAAGCAGGATAACTTCCGTCAAACTTGCACCTGCACTACCAATGATCAATGCCATAACTGAACCCAGCGCCATGCCTTTCTGTACTAGAGCTGCACTTAGTGGGATTACCGCTTCAGCACGAATATACAGTGGAATACCAATCACGGCTGCTACTGGAATCGCATACCACATACCTTCACCAGCGTACTGTGCAATAAGGTCTGTAGGAATGAAGCCGTAGATGAATGAACCAATCGCGATACCCATCATTAGGTAAGGGAAAACTTGTTTAAAATCTTTCCAAGTTGAGAACCAAATTCTCATCCAACGGCTAGGTTCTTTCTTCTCTACGATTTCAGCTGTTGCGCTTCCATCCGCTGAACAGCATGAAACCGTTACTTGTGGCTCTTCTTTTTTAGAATCGCAGCAAGATGTCTCTTTCGCCATTACGGGTGCGGGTTCGCCACATGCACTTGTACCACATGAAGATTCTGCTTTAACCGGTGCTGCTTTCTTAGGAGCAGAGTCACCACAGCTAGTGCCACAGCTTGAAGCTGAACCTGTTGATTCATACGCTTCAGGTTTTACGTAACGCTCAAAGCCAAGCTTCTCAAGTGCGTAACCAGCCACTACAGACACCGTCATTGCTACAAGGAAGTAGAACACAGCAACTTGCCAACCGAAGGTAATCACAAACAAACCAATGATCACTGGGTTCAATAGTGGGCTACCAAATAGGAACACCATCATTGGACCGAAACCCGCTCTTGCACGCAGCAATCCTTTTAAGAAAGGAATGGTCGAACATGAACAGAAAGGTGTAATTGCACCCAGTAGTGCTGCTACTACATAACCCTTACCATTACGTGAGCTCAGGATAGATTGAATCTTTTCTGGTGTAAGGAACTCTTGAAGAATCCCAACAATGTAGCTGATCGCTAAGAAAAGGATAATTAGCTCTACTGCTAAGAAAGCGAACATATCAAGTGCGTCTTTCAGCATTGTTAACATTTCATTGCTCATAATTAACTCCAAACTGGATTGAAGGTCGGGCTCTATGAGAAAAGTAACCAACCCTTAATTTCGAATATTCTCGAATTATGAAAATAAACAGCTCCAGAACAAGCATTATTTCGATAAAAATCGAAATGATTTTCGAAAACACAGTTTTTCAATAACTTACACAGACACCGTTTTTAAATTTGAATTCGACATACATTTCGACTAACATCGAAATTAAATCTTGAGGAGTTAATATGAACTTAGAAGTCGTTGCGAAAGCACTGAAAGAGTTGGGGCACCCTATTCGCCTAACCATTTATAAGAGTGTCGTTAAAGCTGGCTACCAAGGCATTGCAGTTGGCGGCCTACAAGAAGAGCTAGGCATTCCCGGTTCTACCTTGTCTCACCACATATCAAGCTTGGCGTCTGCGGGCCTAATCAGCCAAAGACGAGAAGGAAGAACTCTATTCTGCGTGGCGGAGTATGAGTGCCTAGAAGGTGTGATTGATTTCTTACAAGACGAATGTTGCGTAAATGAACAGTGCAACTAATGCACCTTTGAAGATCGAACAAGTCTGGGCCGAGTATCAGCAAGCATTAAAGTCATTCCTGCATTCAAAGGTCAACAACTCTGCGGATGTAGACGACTTGCTCCAAGATATCTTGATTAAGACCTATCAGAACTTAGATAAGGTACAAGATGCTAGCAGTGTTAAGGCTTGGCTGTTCCAGTTAGCCAACAACACCATTATCGACTTCTACCGTAAGCATGCACGCCAACAACGTGATAGCCAAATTGATGCTGAAGATCTGTGGTTTACCGATTTAGACCACGACTCTGAATTTAAGCAGAAACTTTCATTGTGTATTGAACCTTTTATTCAGGCATTGCCAGAACAAAGTTCATCGCTACTGCTTGCGGTCGACATCAAAGGCCAAAGCCAAAAAGAGATCGCAGAAGCGCAGAACGTCAGCTATTCAACGGTTAAATCCCGCGTGCAAAAAAGCCGTGCTGATCTTAAGAACCTGTTTGAAGAGTGTTGTAACTTGTCCCTTGATCAACAAGGCAATGTGATTGATTGCGAGCTTAAGCCGAACGCCAGCTGCGGCAAGTGTTAATCGTTACATCGAATCCGTTATTTCAATAGAACAAAGCCAGCAATTAATGCTGGCTTTGTTGTTTTCATAATCTGCAAATCACTCTTTACTTAAGCAAATCTAGAGCTTGAGCGAACCGAACTATGCTGCTTCCGCTTTTACCACAGGTTGATAGCGCCCCGGTTTATGATTCATTGCTAGAATCAAGTTGGTGACTATCGCACCAAGCACAGACAGAAGAACCAATGACACATCAACAATGAACAGAGAAAGCACAACAATCGTGCAGTCTAATGCCATCTGAACCTTACCTGCTCGAATTCCAAAACGTTCTTGTAAGAACAACGCCAGAATGTTGAAGCCACCTAAGCTCATCTTGTGACGGAAAATCACCAGCATGCCGGTACCAATCAAGCCACCACCAAGTAAAGCTGCATACAATGCATGAATTTCGGCAATTTGAATCACGTGATACAAGTGATCCACGGCGAACGAAACAATCGAAACCGCGATAAACGTATTGATTGTGAAGCGCCAGCCCATACGAGCAACCGACAAAATATAGAAAGGTAAGTTAAGTGCGAAGAATACTTGGCCAAAGCTCAAATCTGTTACTTTGGTAATGAAGATCGCTAGACCAGCCGTGCCCCCGGTGAGCAAACCGACTTGGTTGAAAAAGATAACGCCGAGTGAAACCAATGCGCTACCTAAGATCAGTGCCAGTAAGTTTTCGCGAAGATTATGATCTTTATCCATGTGAATGACTCTCCCTGAATCTTTTAACATCGCGTTTCAGTAGTCTTGAAACGATTTATGCCCAAATTTACGATGTTTGACAGATAAGTCGAGTGAACGAGCAATGTTGCTTAGTGATTAGTTTGTATATTAGTTTTTACATCTTTGTGAAACTTTAAATTAAACAGCTAGTTATAAGCCTTAATTTAGACTTTCATTCTTAATTAGATACTTGTTTCTATTAACTAACGAGCTTCAAGTTTTCTTATTTATTGAGCGCGTTTTATACCAATTCCAATCAAGCGACAATCTATGCATAAAACGCATAGACTACATCACAAATGGTCATTTGATACATACCCGACTCATCACTATGATGCGCGACTTCTTACAACATTGAGCGCATGTCAACACCGTATGTTTTCACAATCTCTTTTTGCCCAACTTGCCAGAATGACGTTATTCCTCGTCATTAGTTTGGTTATTGTGCATCACAGTCAGCCATTGATTGATCTCTTGGCTCAGCATGCCGTAAGCAGTGGTTGCCACCAGCAGTCAGGGCATGATCATTCTGGGCACGAACATCACCATGAGATGACTGACCAACACATGTCAGCGCAAGACCACTCACATCACCACCATTAATTTAAGAGTATTAGAATGAGCATTTTCCGTTTTCCTTTACTGGTATGGCTAGGGATAGGCACACTTATTATCAGTCTAGGGATCAGACAATCATTCGGCATTTTCATGATGCCAATTTCAGAGCATTTCGGCACGGGTCGAGAGTTTTTCAGCTTCTCTATTGCTCTACAAAACTTATTGTTCGGTGTGTTCCAACCTTTTGTTGGTATGGCCGCTGACAAATGGGGAGCAAGACGCATCATTATTGCTGGCGCATGTGCTTACGGTTTGGGTTTACTTCTTACCTCAATTTCTACCGAATCGAGCATGCTTTACGTTTCGTTAGGCGCACTGGTTGGTCTTGGCTTGAGTGCGACAAGTTACGTGATCGTGCTTGGCGCAGTAGCGAAAGTTGTACCAGCAGAGCACGCGGCTAAGGCGTTTGGCTTAACCACGGCTGCAGGTTCATTTGGTATGTTCGCGGTAATTCCGGGCGCACAATACATGCTGAATGAATTTGACTGGCAGAGTGCGATGCAAGTGTTTGGCGTACTGTGTTGTTTGATGATCTCTTTTGCGCTGTTCATGCGAGCGCCTAAAGCAGCCTCAAACAAACAAGCGCAAGCTGAAGAAAACCAAACACTCAAAGAAGCGTTGTCTGAAGCGTTTGCTCACAAAGGTTACTGGTTGATTCACGCGGGCTTCTTCGTGTGCGGTTTCCACGTAATGTTTATCGCAACGCACTTACCGAGCTATTTAGCAGATAAAGACCTACCCGCGAGCAGCGCTGCGATGGCACTGGCTTACGTTGGCATCTTCAACATCTTCGGGTCTTACTTCTGGGGTGTAATGGGCGACAAGTTCAGCAAACGCCACGTTATGTCTGCACTGTACTTAGTGCGTACTGTGGTTATCGGTGCGTTTGTGACTCTGCCTGTGACTGAATCAACCGCGGCTATCTTCGGTGCGGCCATTGGATTCTGTTGGTTGGGTACAGTTCCGCTAACGTCTGGCTTAGTTCGTCAGATCTTCGGTGCCCGTTACCTATCAACGTTGTACGGCTTGGTATTCTTTACTCACCAAGTGGGTAGCTTCTTAGGCGCTTGGGTGGGTGGTCGTATTTACGATTACTACGGTTCTTACGAGCCAATCTGGTGGTCAACGGTGGTGCTGGCATTTGCAGCAGCACTTATCCATTTACCAATCAATGACAAGCCCATTGAGCGACTGAAATTGGCAATGGCTTAACGTTTTATGCTGACTCCCCCACTAGCGTAAACAAGTCGTTCCAATAAAGCGAGTGAGTATTGAAAGGAAGCATCCTGAGATACTCACTCGCTTTTTTGTTGGTCGTTATAGTAGAAATTATAACTAGCGAAACTGGCATAAAGCTCACTGAATAATAAGACTATTATTTTAGTTTTCATTTATAGTATCCACCCGCTCCTTTAAAACTAATCCGCAGGCTTATGGAATACATGGATCAGACTGTCCTTATCGCAATGGCACTTATTTTTGTCGGCTCATTTGTGCAAACCGCAATCGGCTTTGGTTTGGCCATTGTTGCAGCTCCACTGCTGTTTTTGGTCTCTCCTGATTATGTACCTGCACCTATCTGTTTAATCGGTCTGTTTATCTCGTTATTCAACGCTTTTAAACATCGAGCAAATATCTCTATTGGCGGATTAAAAATCGCATTGCTGGGCCGTATTCCTGGGTCACTGGCAGGTGGTGCTTTGTTGGTGATGGTTTCAACGAGCGTGTTATCACTATGGTTGGGCTTATTGGTAGTATTTGCCGTGATTGTTAGCCTACTGCCCTTTAGACTCGAACCAACCCCAACTAAGATGGGTATTGCGGGGTTCTTCTCTGGGTTCTTTGGCACCAGTTCTGGTATTGGTGGTCCACCGATGGCACTGCTACTCCAACACCAAGATGCCAATCAGCTTCGTGGTAACCTTTCTGCGTTTTTCGTGTTTAGTTCGATCATTTCGTTGGTTGTACAGATCCCAATTGGCTTCTTCACGCTACACCACTTGATCATCACTATACCTTTGCTGCCTGCTGCTTGGTTGGGTTACAAAGTGGCGTTAATGACGACACAAAGCATCCCTAAAGAGAAGATACGCATTGGTTCATTACTGCTATGTTCTCTCAGTGGCTTTACGGCAATCTGGCAGGGTTTAGCTGGCTAGTTATTGGCGATAAAGACAAGAAGAAGAAAGACATCTTAGAAAACCAACACAAACACCCAGTAGATAAAAGGACGCTCTATGACTTACGACGAATTCAACGCATTCTGCGAGTCACTGCCTGCAACCAGTTATGTGATGCAGTGGAATAACTCGCACGTTTGGAAAGTGGGTGGCAAGGTGTTTGCGATTGGTGGTTGGGGACCGAAAGATGAGCCTGCGTTTATCTTCAAGGCGTCCGATCAGAATTTCGACTTTCTCAAAGAAGAGCCGGGCTATAAACCCGCACCCTACTTTGCTTCACGCGGTATGAAATGGATTCAGCTGTTTGAAAGCACGCCACAAAGGGATGAGGAGCTGAGATACTATCTCATTGAGTCACACCGAATTGTGTCCTTAGGTCTAACCAAAAAGAAGCAAGCAGAGCTAGGGCTCAATCAGTAGCGTTTATTACGTACTGCTAATCTGAGCCCTTCTTTGGCAGTGAGGACGGATCCCTAAGAAGTCTGTTTCAAAAATGCAGGTAAATAGCGTTCTATTTTTTGCTCTGAGATAAGCGGCACCAATAAATAGATCAAACCCGCAAAGGCAATAGATCCGGCTAAGTCTTCTGGTCGATGCATGCCAAGCCAAACACGGCTATAGGCGACACCACCAGCCCAAACCAGTAAACCGCCGACTAGATAAAAGCGTTTCGCCTCTAGGAGAAGACCACCAAAGAACGCCAAACACACACCGACGAAAATCATATGTCCAGATGGGAAAGAGTAGTCAGTTTCACCCAACCAGTGACGCGTTCGCCACTCGCTCACCTTATCTTGTACAGACTCAATCGCAGCATTCTTTTCAACCAATGGTAATTCGTAAAACACTTCCGGCATATCAACCACTTCCTGCGTCACCAAATACTCAGAATAAGGACGAGGGCTCTCAGTGGAATGCTTTAAGAAGGTTTTCGCTGCAAAGCTAAGCACCAACAACAAGCCGAGCTGCAGACAAAGACTGACTAACTTCGCTTTGGAAAACTTCATCGTGAACAATACTAAAGACAAAATCGCTAGTGTTCCCAAGAACCCTTGATTGCCCGCAGAGTAAGTCACAAACGTTATGAAGGCGCCATAGAAAGGCAAAACAGCACTTCCAAGGTCGAAGTCAGATCCAAAGATCAAAAAAGGCACTAGAGAATACAAGCTTAAAACGAGCAGTAATAAGCCTTTGGATTTGTTAGAGAACAGAGAAGTCATGGCTAAGATCTTTGAGATAAAGTGGTCGGATGCTATCGCAGCTTAGCATCGCCAATATCAATTTTATGTCAAAACGGTCAGTAAGCCGTCATGGTGTAACAATAATCGATTAAAGGGCCTCTTAAGTATTGAGCTGATGAACTGTCACGCCATCACCAATAATCCAGACCATCCACTTGTGTACATATAGACATCAAAACCCACTAACATAGCCTGCGCACCGCTATACACCACACGCTAAGGTCTGCCGATAAAGTGAACACTTACCGGATTATAAGGCCAGAATCTGAAAAACTTTGCTGTCAGTCCTTTAAATCCACTATCGAAAGGATTACCATCTGGTCTGCTTTCAAAGCAAAACAAATTATTAATTTTTATTCTCAGGGCGGGGCGAAATTCCCCACCGGCGGTATGTCCTTAGCAAAATCTAAAGATAAGCCCGCGAGCGCTCGATTCGTCGAGGTCAGCAGATCTGGTGAGATGCCAGAGCCGACGGTTATAGTCCGGATGAGAGAGAATGGAAACACACTCGTTTAAGTTGGAAAGGCGCACCTGTTTATTGGGTTCATGCCTCCAACTCAGACGTGTGCATTTCGTTTTGGATAAAACCATGATGAACCGACTTGTAATGAGTTGGCTTTGTTGTGCTCGTTGAGATCCCTCATACAGCCCTGATTCTGGTGATATTTTAGGAGTTTAACCATGAATCAGTCTTCACTACTTGCCGAATTTGGCGAACCAATCACTCGCGTTGAAAACGCACTGCAAGCTCTACGCGAAGGTCGTGGCGTACTTTTACTTGACGATGAAGATCGTGAGAACGAAGGCGACATCATCTACTCAGTAGAACACCTAACCAATGCTCAAATGGCGCTTATGATCCGCGAATGCAGTGGAATTGTGTGCCTATGTCTAACCGACGAGCAAGCAAACCAACTTGAACTTCCACCTATGGTTGTTGATAACAACAGCGCAAACCAAACTGCGTTCACCGTCACTATCGAAGCAAAAGTTGGCGTAACAACAGGTGTTTCTGCCGCTGACCGTGTAACAACGATCAAGACAGCTGCAAACCCAACAGCTAAGCCTACTGACCTTGCTCGCCCTGGCCACGTATTCCCATTACGTGCTCGTAAAGGTGGCGTACTTGCTCGCCGCGGCCACACAGAAGGTACTGTGGATCTTATGCAAATGGCTGGTCTTCAATCGGCAGGCGTACTATGTGAAGTAACCAACCCAGACGGCACAATGGCAAAAGCGCCAGAGATCGTTGCTTTCGGCAAACTTCACAACATGCCAGTACTGACCATTGAAGATATGGTGATGTACCGCACTGAGTTCGACCTTAAGCTTGCGTAACGTTTAGTGCTAAACGCTTAGCTCTTAAGCTAACGAAACTCAGAAATGAACATTGAAAGGTCTCACTCTTACTGCTTTTTCTAGTTAAAAGTATATAAAGGGTGAGGCCTTCTTCATTTCCTACACTAAAATCTAAGTTCCATCTCATCGCCCACGACTAACCTCTCAAAAAATCCTGCAAAATATGAGAAACATTCACTAGAATGGTGAAGTCATGCACCATCATTGATCATCCATAATTACAGGGAAATCATAAGCAACTGAAATATAACACTTATTTATTTTGGCACGGTGTCTGCACTACCACTAAGTAGGTATACAAATATTAGGAGTTGAATATGTTTGTAGTTATTTCAGTGGGTTTATCCCTATTAGTACTTGCGGCCCTGTTTCATTTCTCAAGGAAGAGACAAACAGCGCTATCACACAGGTTTGAAACCTTAGTTCTGCTTAGAGAATTATTGTTGTTATCACGCAAACATCGCGCGGCAACGCACTATGCTCTAGCTTATAAGTTGTCTAGCGACTCGATTCGCAAAGTGAACGAGATTTACGACAACATACTTGAAGTATCTGAACTGCTTCAGTCCCATGTGTCGTTTGATAGCCGCCCTATGTATCGCATCTATCACCTCAAGCTCATCGCCATGCACAGCGACTGGCAAAACCGTAGCTTGGTGCGTAACCAATCGATTCATGGCAAAACGATACGTCACAGCATGTTCTTAATGGATGAAGTGATGATCATCTGGCTTATTCAGTCTGAGCGAGAAGACATGAGCCGTGAGTATCACATGAATTGGCAACAGATCTTAGACTGCATGGAGATCCTGACCAAGTTACGCATGTGCATACCTGATATGGAGAAGCCTGAGGAGTACGCGAGATTCAAATTCTACGCATCTCAAACACACCGCAAACTTAACCAATTATCGATTATCTGCCCGATCAGCAGTGGGTCACCCATTTGCACGCGTGCGATGCATGCACTCACCGAGATCGCATCAAGCACTGAAGCGACCCAACCAGCAGATAGCATGTACGAATTAACCAGTGATATATCTACTGTGGTATCGCAAGTTTACGACCAAGTATTATCCGACATTACGAGAAGCTTGTATCAGCCTTTACCAGACGTAAACGAAAAGGTAATAAATACCCGATTATCCGTACATCATTACATGTAAAGACTTCGTGAGAGGAGAGCGTGCTGGAACTCTGAATTATTGAGTTCAAATCCGATATCACCATTGATATCGGATTTTTGTATTTATGGGCTTTTAATTTTTGTCGCTATGTATCATTGCCTATGAAGTTTCTAACATCGCCAGATTTGATATCGCTAGACCAAGCTTCTGCGGCAAAATCAATGAACTGACGAACAACCGGCAGCTGATAACTACGAGACAAATACACCGCCCACAGCACACTACTCGGTGAAACAAACTCATCCAATATTCGTATCAATTTGCCATTCGCAATCAGTGGGTTGGCTAAGTCACAAGGTAAACGAACTACCCCTTTCCCGTGCTGTGCGGCGCGAGTTAGCACTCCAACATCATTAGCCTTGATAGTGCCAGACACCTCAACTGAATAGTGTTGATTGTCCTTAACAAAATCCCACTTAGAAACACTCAAATGGCGAAAACAATTGTGCTGTCGAAGCTCGTCGACTGTTTTAGGTTCACCATGTTTGTCTAAATAAGCTTGCGATGCACACACCACCGAATCAATTTCCATTAGCTTACGAGCAATCAAGCTATCGTCAGGTTGGTCGGTATAACGCAGCGCAATATCGATTCTGTCATCCACCAGCTGAGCAAAACGGTCAGAAGCAAAAAGTTCTACCGTGATATTGGGATGAAGCTCTGTGAACTGTTCAACCACATCCAACAACATGTGTTGAGTTAAACCAATCGGAGCAGCAATTCGAATCACACCTGAAAGAGCATCGGTTTGATTCAGTGCGGTCACTTCTAACTCCGCCGTTTCATGGAGTATTTTCTCGCAGCGCTGTAAGGCAACCTCTCCTGCCGCGGTCAAACTCACCTTACGAGTGGTTCTGTGCAACAACCGCTGTTTTAGCCACCCTTCGATCTCTTGAACATGGCGTGAAACCTGTAAACGGCTCATATCCAAATGCTCTGCTGCTTGAGTGAAACTGGCACAATTTGCGACTTCAACAAAGCTACGCATCGCCGTCAATCTATCCATCACACTTTCCCTTATCCACTGAACCAAGCCTATTAGTTAACCATATAGATACAATCTACATCATTTTACGATATTTATTGCAATCTAGTGAGCTATTAGACTGCAATGGCTGTCGAGAAACAGACTCAATAAATTAGATAATTGGAGAAACATTATGAAAATTGCAGTATTAGGCGCATCAGGTTGGATTGGTAGTCACATCGCTCAAGAAGCTCAAGATCGCGGACACGAAGTCGTTGCTGTTGTAAGAGATGCAAGCCGTGTAGAGATTAGCGATGTTGAGGTTCGTTCATTTGATTTACAAGATGAAGCCGCAAGTCTAGCAAACGCACTATCCGGCGTTGATGCAGTCATTACTTCGATTGGCGGACGTGCTCTGGGTAATCACGACATCGTAAAAAACACTGCGACTAAATTGCTGGCAACATTACCGAGCATCGGTATCGATCGCCTACTTTGGGTTGGCGGAGCTGGCTCATTAGAAGTAGCGCCAAACGTACCGCTAGTGACTGTTCCTGACTTCCCTGCGGATTACAAAAACGAAGCGCTAGCACAGGGCGAAGCTCTTGAAGTGTTCAAGCAATCTAATAGCGAAGTTAACTGGACGTTCGTTAGCCCTGCCGCAGAAATATTCCCGGGCGAGAAACTATCGACCTACCGCACTGGTGGCGATCAACTGCTCACCGACGAGGATGGTAACAGCAAAATTTCAGTCAGCGATTACGCTATTGCGATGATTGATGAACTCGAAGCTGGCAAATTCCCACGCCAACGTATTGGTGTTGCGTACTAGTCAGCTCATATATAAAAACTAAAAAAAGCCGCTTGTTCAAAACAATGCGGCTTTCTCATCTTTTACTGAGCATTCCTTTAATCCAATGGCAGATGCCCTGTTTTCACTAGGATAACCGTCTCTTCTTCCACATAAGGGAAATGCTCGCTCATATGAGGGCTACGCATCCAAGTGTGTTTTGGATACACGCCATGTTCATCTTTAAAAGTGCCTGACAACACAAAGATCTCTTCACCACCAAAATGACGGTGTGGCTGAAAGCGCTCACCAACGGGCCATTTCACTAACGCGACATGCTCGTGTTCGAATTCATGCAGTGGCATCACTTGTAAACCACCAATACCCGGAAGCCACTCTGTTTCTAGAGTATTAATGCGAACTTGAGTTAAGTCTCTCGCATCAAACTGGTTGAGCTTCACCAAGATCGTGCAGCCATTTTTGCTTGATGGAGAATGCGCACTGCCCGGGGGATTACGGATATAAGTGCCTGCAGGGAAATCTCCAGTTTCATCTGAGAACACACCATCTAATACAAAGATCTCTTCGCCTTGTGGGTGTGGGTGCTCAGAAAACGAAGAGTCAGGATCGTACTTCACCACGCTGGTCGTGTGGCCCGATTCTTTCTCTTCTCTTTCAAGTGGCTTACGCCAAACCCCTTTAGCAGGGCTTGCGACCCAATCTAATGCCTCGGTTTCTATAACCAGTCTCTTTGAAAAGTCCATGTTGAACATAATGGCGACCTTACTCTTGTTATCGTTTTAATTATTATTGTTGTCTTTCTCGTTTCTATTCTACGCGAATACTGATCAAGGAGGCTATCTCGCTGCTATTTTGCCTGCGCGATAGCCACCTAAAAAGAATCCTGATTAATTACGACCAGCAATCACACCGCCATCAACATCCCAGATTGCACCCGTTACCCAATCTGCACTGTCTGACAGTAGGAAAGAGATGCTATTAGCGATGTCTTTCGGCAAACCTACTCGACCAATAGGATGGAACGCGTTGAAGCCTTCTAGCGCTTGATCCACTTCTTCAGGTTTGATGAAAGATTCGTAAATCGGCGTTTTAACAACAGCAGGAGAAACCGCATTCACGCGAATGTTGTAGTCCGCAAGCTCCATCGCCATGTGCTGTGTTAAAGCGTGCAAGCCAGCTTTTGCCATTGAATACGCAGAGGATGGTGTCGCTCTAATAGCTTGTTTGGCCCACATAGAGCCTACATTTACCACGTTTCCGCCACCGTTTTTGATCATCAACTTGCTGACAGCTTGAGTGATGAAGAAGGTTGCTTTATTGAGCTGCATGTATTGCTCGTAATCAGATTCTTGGTGTTCAATAAACGCTTTAGGGTTGAAGTAACCAGCCGCATTCACAAGGTAACCAATACCTTCTTCGAGCGACTCTAAATGCGTAATAAGACGAGACACACTTGCATCATCATAAAGGTTAGCTTGCCAGCCTGAAGCATGACCGAGCGATTGCAGCTCTGACACCGCTTTATCTAACTTAGTTGGGTTATTGCCGACCACCAACACATGGATGTTTTGAGCGACTAACTGCTTCGCTGTTTCAAAGCCCATGCCGCTTGTGCCACCAATTACGACTGCAATACCATTTTTAGTGAAGTTCATTTTGTTATCTCCTAAGTCATGTGAACGTGGTAATCTTAGGCTTTGAACTAACACTATGAATAGTAAGTACAAATCGGTTAGGTAGGTACTTATTGGTACATCTTTATGAAAAATCAGGAAAACTTTTTTTCAAGAAAATCGGCACCAGAGCGTTCCGCTCGTATGGTCGAAACCATCTACGGCTGTAAATGGTCGCTAACGGTTTACCAATTACTGGCAAATGGCATTAATCGCCCCGGTGAAATGGTGCGCTCGGTCGAAGGGTTATCGACCAAAGTATTGAATGAATGCTTGAAGCGAAATGTTGAGTTTGGGATTTTGGATAAGCAGATGTTCAACGAACTCCCACCAAGAGTTGAATATCAAGTGACGCCCTTTGGTGAGAAGTTCTTACTGATTCTGGATCAACTGGAAAGTCTACAAAACGAAATCGACGAGATGTAAGCCCAAGCAAATCCACTCTATTCCAAATAATGGACAGCACGCACTATTTAGCTGACTGGCATTTGCTCAAAACGGCCTTTCACAAAATCAATGAAGGTTCGAATTCGGCTCGGTTGATAGCGGTCTCGATGATAGATCGCTGAAAAGTCCACTTTCGGCACTATCCACTCATTAAACACCTGCTCCAATTGCCCATCATTGATCTCTTGCAAGCAATAGATGGTTGGTACACGAATAATTCCGTTGCCCGATTTCGCGCCCTGTACTAACACTCGCCCATTCTTACATTGCAGCCTACCCGTGACATGAACATCGACTGTTTTCTTGGTGTCATCCAAAGCTTGAAAGCTCCACTTACGCACAGACCCCGTTAAGCAGTCATGGTGAATGAGATCTTTAGGATGGTTTGGCTTTCCTTTGCGAGCAAAATATTCAGGGCTTGCGAGCGTTCCCATCTCGATGTCCAAAAGCTTTCTCGCGATAAAGCCCGCATCTTCAAGGCTTCCCATACGAAATGCGATATCGAACGCGTCTTCAATCAAGTCGACTCGGTTACTACTGAAATCAAGGCTGATGCTGATGTCTGGGTAGAGTTGCATGAACTCATTGACCAGATCCGCGATGATCACCTCGCCCAGATAACCGCCAACACAGTTTACTTTTATGTCGCCACGTACTTCTTCGACGTCATCCACAGCAGCAATCAAGGCTTGGTCTATATTATCTAAGGCTTGTTCACATCTCGCGTACAGATCTTGCCCTGCGTGAGTCAACCTTAAGGTTCGAGTGGTGCGGATAAACAGTGTCACACCCATCTGCTTTTCTAGGCTGCTCACTTGGCGTGATACGTGGGAACGAGACACATCCAACTCCTCCGCCGCTTTGGTGAAATTACCTAAACGAGCGATCAGCACGAAAGAACGAATATCAGACAGGTTAATTTGATTGAGCATGGCCGCCAGCTTACTAGTGAGGTTATGAGATAGACACTTTTATTGTTGCACCACAGCAACAGTGTTTCAAGTAAAGCGCTATATATCAACAATTCTATTTTCCTTAATATACCTCCATCGCAACGAAGCAAGGCAACAAGCACTTGATTCGAATGCACTTAAACAACCCGTCGTAGCCAACCGACGCAATAAAAGTACAGAGGAAATAAAATGAAAAAACTAATCGTAATTACAGGTGCAAGCTCTGGTATTGGTGAAGCAATCGCTCGTCGTCTAAGCGATGAAGGTCACCCTCTGCTACTTTTAGCTCGTCGTGTTGATCGCCTTGAAGCGCTGAATCTACCAAACTCACTGTCAGTAAAAGTAGACGTAACAGACAAAGCGTCTTTTGATGCAGCAATCGCACAAGGTGAAGAGAAGTTTGGCCCTGTAGATGCACTTATCAACAATGCTGGTGCAATGCTTCTTGGTCAAATTGATACTCAAGACGCACAAGAGTGGAAGACAATGTTCGATGTAAACGTGATTGGTCTTCTAAACGGCATGCAGTCTGTACTTGCTCCTATGATGGAACGCAACACAGGTACTATCATCAACATCAGCTCAATTGCGGGTAAGAAAACATTCCCAAGCCACGCTGCTTACTGTGGTACTAAGTTCGCGGTACACGCTATCTCTGAGAACGTTCGTGAAGAAGTAGCAGCTTCAAATGTTCGTGTTACTACTATCGCACCGGGTGCTGTTGAGACTGAGCTTCTGTCTCACACTACATCTCAAGAGATCAAAGACGGTTACGATTCTTGGAAAGAAGACATGGGCGGTGTATTGGCAGCTGACGATATTGCTCGCGCTGTATCATTCGCTTACCAACAACCACAGAACGTATGTATCCGTGAGATTGCTCTAGCACCAACTAAGCAACAGCCATAGGCCTTTGCTATCGCGACTAAATCAGCGATGAACTAAAAAAGCGCCACGACTTAACAAGTTGTGGCGCTTTTATTTTGATTCAATCTAATTGCTAGCAGTAAGCGAGATTAGAACTCAACGCGGTAAACTGATGTGCTACCGCTCACTTCATTGCCGACAGCGATAAAGTGGCTACCTGAACGCGTAAAATACTTAATTGATTCAGGACCTAGGTCACCCGCTTTAAAGTTGTAAGTATCGTTGTCGCAATCACCGTCTTCATCAACCTTAGTGCACACTGGTTGTGTGAAGTCTCGGTTGTTCAAGTAGCTGATGAAACTTGCGTTCTTAGGCTGTGTTACGTCGTAAACCATGATGCCACCTTGGCGCTCAAGTCCAATAAAGGCATAGTGCTTGCCGTTGATCTCAGCCACTTCGATCGCTTCAGGTTCTACGCCTTTATCATCACTACGATCGTCACCGCTTTGGTTGTTATCATTGGTGCTGTTGAAGTTTGCAGGATCTTGCTCAAGTACGATTCGAGCAAAATCATCGCCGCTATCAAACACTAGCTCGCCTGACTCATCCCAGATAGAGAACGAGCGGCTGCCGAATGCTTGAACCTTTTGGTCAGCAGCGAGTGTCCCTTGTGGCTTAATCACTTTAAGACGTGCAAGTTGCTTGTTGTCTTTCAATGCGCCATCTAATGGGTGGTTAGCGTCAATATCTAACTTCTTGCCGCGTACTTCATCGACATAAGCGATACAAAAGTCTTTTTCTGTGGTGTAGTTTTCGGTGCCTTGATAATCGTCACCGTCCCACTCAAAACCTTTCTCATCACACATTTCTTGCGTAGTCTTGATGCCATATTCACGACCATCACCTTCGTTCGCAGTCACGATGTAGGTGTTGCCATCAACACTGTAGCTAGTGATGCTATCTGGCATGTAGAGGCCTTCTAACATCGCGTAGCTTTGCAGATTACCGATATTTTTGTCTTTGTTTGACGCATCTAGCTTAGCGTTATCCCAAGGCTTTCCGCCTAGTCCAAGAATCGCATCCACATGTGCACTCGCCACATCAATCGCTGCCAACGCGTTGTTCTCTTGGAGGGCAACGTAGAGTTTTCCGTTATCCGCAAATGTTAGGTATTCCGGTTCAAGATCTTGAGCAACCGTTGCATTCGGCGCAGAGATTCGAACCTTGTCGGTTAGCTCTGCATGGCGAGGCTGACCTTGATTGAATGCCTTGAAATCAATCTGAGTGACTGTCGCTTGCAAAGGACCATTGGTTAAATCCACCAGCGTTACTGAACCTTCAGGATCAATGCTGTAATCCGCATTCGGCTCACCTTCATTTGCAGAGGCAATGTAGCGACCATCTTTCGAGAAGCTCACCATGTCCGGTAATGCACCAGCCGTATAAGTAGTAATCAGCTCTAACGTGTCTGAACGATAAAGGGCAATGATGCCGTTTTGTTGCTTGTCAGCATTTTCAATCGCGACAGCAACTAACCCTTGATGAGTCGACACACTGTTCGCTGCACCAATATCAATACCAGAAGCTGCAGCCGCTGATTGAAGATCAATAGAGCCTTCAGAGCTTGGCGAGCTATCGGTATTCATCGATAGCACGTCAACTTTCTTTGCTTGAGCATTTACGACATACAATTTATCGGTACATGAATCGTAGCTGACGATTTCGGCTGCAGAAGTATCAAACGGAGCGTCAGCAATGGAACTGCCAACCAGAGTAAGCACGGTGACCTCAGCATCGCTTGCGATTGGCTGTTGGCTGGATTGGCACTGGAGGCTCAAAGCATCAAGTGAGGTTTGAGATAGCGTATTCGCCGTAGATGATGTTGACTGAGAACATCCAGCCAGAGCGGAACTCACTGCGATAGGTAGTAATAAAGTCAGCTTATTAAATTTACGATTCATATATCCTCCATAATTTGAATCGCGATCATAGAGGCCGCTTATGACAGTTATCTTTCCCTTTTGTTAACAATAGGTGACGACAATCGGTTTCTTTTACCCATAACAACAGAGGGTTAGAATGAGCATTTCATTAACAAGCACACAAAAAAAAGGCGCACAAGCTGGCTGGTGCTTGAGCGCCTTAGTAAACTGAATCGTAGGTTAGAAGTTGTAACCACCACCGATCATGAATACCCATGGGTCGATATCAACGTCTGTTGAGTACTGAACACCACCCGCTTTGTATTTAGCTGTAGTGTCGATATCTGCGTACCAAACCGATGCGTTCAAGAACCAATCTTCATTGATCATGTAGTCCATACCGATGTTTGCAGCAAGACCCCAAGAGTCATCAAGAGACAAGTCGCTCAAACCAGCATCTTTGCCCGTACCATTAAGTTCTTCATCGAAAAATACGGTGTAGTTGATACCCGCGCCTACGTAAGGACGGAATTTGCTGTTTGCTTCACCGAAGTAGTACTGCACCATCAGCGTAGGTGGTAGGTGTTTTGTGTCAGCGATATCGCCTAGACCACCATGATTTGTAGAGATTGTATGAGAGAATGGCGTTGCTGCAAGAATTTCAAGACTGATGTTATCTGTAAACATATAGCCAAATGTCAAACCAAGTTGGGTGTTTGAATCCACACCAAATTTTGACCCCGATGTCTCCAGAACATCTCCACTGCTATCGTTAGGAGATACCATTGCTGCACCTGCACGGATGATGAAATCACCTTCTTTATGAGCAAGAACGTTGGTTGACATAAGAGCCGCAATAACCGCAATACCACATACTGTTTTTTTCATTATAATTTCCTTTTGGGGGCTTAATCTTTGTTGGTGAATGAGTAATCATTTCTTATTTTGCGTGCAAGGTATCATAGAATAACCCTACTTTATTGATGGAAATCAATTTGTGAAAAGTTGTGATTATTTATGTAAATTTATATCGACCCGATCACTTTATCTCTTCATTTTATTGACAGTTTTGTAATGCAGCTTTTCCGTGCGTCATTTTGTTAACCCAATCCCTTCACTCTGTTCGGATCTTTTTTGGATCAAAATAGAGCAAGCCAATATCTCGCACGCATTATTTTGGTGCAGAACAACAAGAATCAATCTCGCCTCGTATAATATTCAATGAGTTACATTTGGCTTAGTGCTTGCAAGTCTATGTTCATAATCATAAATACATTGAGGTTCTGATCATGCAAGACACTCTAACAATCGTTCTGGCCGGCGGTGTTGGCTCTCGGCTTTCCCCTCTCACCGATAACCGTGCAAAACCTGCGGTACCCTTTGGTGGCAAATATCGAATCATCGATTTCACACTCGCGAACTGCTTACACTCTGGGCTACGCCAAATTTTGGTGCTGACTCAGTACAAATCTCACTCTTTGCAAAAACATTTAAGAGATGGTTGGTCGGTGCTTAACCCTGAGCTCGGCGAATACATCACCAATGTTCCTCCACAAATGCGAACCGGTGATAGCTGGTACAGCGGTACTGCCGATGCGATTTATCAAAACTTGTATCTACTTTCACGCAGTGAAGCCAAGCATGTGGTGGTGTTATCCGGTGACCATATCTATCGCATGGATTACGCACCAATGCTCAAGCAGCACAAAAAGAACGAGGCCGACCTAACTGTGGCGTGCATGGAGGTTTCGATTGACGAAGCCAAAGAGTTTGGTGTGATGGAGATAGATGAATCTCTAGAGATCAATAACTTTACCGAAAAGCCACGTTACCCTGCATGTGTACCTGGTAGGCCAACTCGAAGCATGGCTTCAATGGGTATTTACGTCTTTGATAAAGAAGTACTAACACAAGCGCTACTGGCGGACGCCGAAGATCCGAACTCAAGCCACGATTTTGGTAAAGATATCATTCCTAAATTGGTGGGCAACAACAGTGTTTACGCATACAAGTTTGGGGATGAAGAAGGCCGAGTGACCCAAGATGCGTACTGGAGAGATGTTGGTACTATCGACTCTTATTACCAATCCAACATGGACCTGTTAAAGCCAGCTTCGCCTATCGATTTATATCAACCTGATTGGGCGATTCGTACTTACGAACCGCAGCTGCCACCCGCACGAACCATTGCTTCAGTTGAAGGTAATCAAGGAATATTCATCAACTCGATGATAGCGAATGGCGTTGTAATTGAAGGCGGCTCGGCGCAAAACTCAATCTTCTTCCCGAAAGTGAAAGTCAGCAATGCCGCGATTGTGATTGATAGTATTCTGTTTGAAGATGTTGAGATTGGAAAAAATTGCCACATACAAAACTGCATCATCGACAAGAACGTTAAGGTGCCTGACGGAACCCAGATCGGTCTTGATGGCCTTGCCGATGCGAAACGCTTCCACATATCAAAACAAGGCGTGATTGTGGTGCCCTCTTCTTACCAATTTGAAGAGTAACCTTTAACGTTGGAATAGCTTTTCTTTAAACGAAAAAAGGCAGCGAATTCGCTGCCTTCTTATTTACTCACACAGCTTCAGTTAAGCCTTAACTGTCCATGTATTCGATTAAACAGAAACCTTAGAAAGGCCCTAACTCAATCATTTGAGCAATCACAACAGAAACCAAAGCGCCTACCGACCAGAACAAGAACAGTGGTAAGAAGAAACGAACCCACTTGGTGTAAGGTACTTTTGCTATAGCCAATACCGCCAACAAGCCACCATTGGTTGGGTAAATATAGTTAGAAATACCATCACCCAATTGAGAAGCCAGTGCCGCCACTTGACGAGTCACTTCACCAATATCTGCCAACGGAATAATGATTGGCATGGTGATCACCGCTTGGCCACTGCCCGATGGAATGAACAGGTTGATCGCAGCCTGCGAGAAGTAGATCCCTGCTGCTGCCACAAGTTTAGAGCTACCAGAAATGATCTGTGCAAGATAGAAGATAATAGAATCAACAATCTTCGCGTCTTCCATAATGGTTAGCACTGAACGAGCAAAAAAGATGATCAGTACCGCGATCAATACGTCGCTAACACCTTTGGTCCAATACTCACAGATCTTGTTCGGAGATAAACCCGCCACCAAACCCGGAATAATAGCCATCGCCACGAATGCACCCGCAATCTCGGTGAAGCCGAACCCCATCGTCAACGTGCCGAAGATCATGTATGCGAATACGCCCAAGAACGCGATGCCCGCAAGCTTTTCACGTGTGGTCAGTGTTTTCGCTTCAACATTTGATTCATAGTGGTAACCCGTGCCGTGTAACAAGCCTTTGGTCGGATCTTGCTTAACTTTGCGCGCGTAGTTAAGCACATACCATGCACCCGTTAACAACATGAACATACCAACAATAAAGCGGTACCACATGCCTGAATACATAGGCAGTTCAGCGATAGTGTGTGCAATACCCGTAAAGAATGGGTTAGCCAACGCCGCAGCAAAACCGGCACAACTTGCCAGTAAAACAACGCCAAGTGCCGTAATCGCGTCATAGCCAAGCTTGATACAGATCGGGATCATCAAAGAGATGAAAATGACATCAAGTTCACGCATACCGGTGAAGGTAACGTTGAAGAAGATCGCCGTCATGATCACAGGCGCAATCACGTATAAGCCTTGCTTCTTTAGCTTAGTAGTTAGTGCAACAACGGATGCGTCTAACAGACCCATGTGTTTGATAATGCCAAAAGCACCACCCACAAATACCACAACGCCCATCACGCCAGAAGCGGATTTGAAGCCTTTAAAAAATGATTCGAAAAAAGAGGCTAATGTTGTTGGGTTGCTGGTCAATTGTGTGTAGCTGTCTGGGTCGATAACCGTGCGGCCATTCATGACCACTCGCTCGAATTCACCAGCAGGGATGAAGTAAGTTGCGATTGCAGCAACGATCACCATGATAACCAAAGAGAGAAACGGGTGGTTTACTTCTTTCTCTGTCGGCGCTGCGTTACCAGCTTGAGATGTAGGTACGGATGTAGATACCGTAGTCGTCATATAGACTCCTTATTTGTCAGCAACTAAGGTTCACTTAGCCGCCGATAGGGATTTTTGGAAAAACGAAACCCTTCACGCTGAACTAAGTTCGCGCTAATTTAGGTTGTTTCAAAAAGGCCTTTGATAGATGGTGCTCTCAAATGTACATAGTGAAGTAGTGAGTATTACTCTCTTTGCGTCCGAGCAAAATACAGATGTTCAGCCAAGTCAGGCCAAACTGAATGAGGTCATTACAAGCAGGTAAACAGAAAAGTCTGTTTTGGTAATGCGTTTTTTATCAATTACAAAGACAAGCGGCGCATACTAGCATAACGAGTCATTAATTGTCAGAAAAGTGTGAGTTTCGTCATGCTTTGGTGAGCAAAAGAAAAGCGCCCACTAATAAGTAAGGCGCTTTTCTGCAATCGAATCGAGTTACTTAGGTGCTAATTCGTAGTTTTCTTGCATCTCATGAGGGGCAATCCCGTACTCATAATCCGCTAAGTAGCCATCCTTATAGACCTTCATTCCCTTCTCATCCCAGCTCACTTTGATCATCGCCGTGTTGCCATCTTCACTGCCTAACAGCTCCAGCATTTCTGCATCAATCTTAATGGCTTTGATGGTTTTAATACGCTTAAACGGCTTAAATTCAGTGGCCGAGAATACGATGGCCGAGCGATAACGCTTAAGCTTGAGTCCAATCGCAAAGATTCTCGATTGTTGCTCAAACTGCAACATATTGATCTAGGCTCAATTGATGAGTCTCACATTTCAGAACTTGTGCGATTCAAAGTCGAAACGCCGGTTCGCTATGAAGGTGACATTAATTATTGGCGTCAGGGCGTCGAATTTCCTGTCGATCAACTGGCATCCAATAAAGAAGTCGATATTCGAGCACGCATTACCATACCCGAGTCTCAACTCACAGCAGGAGAGTTTCACTTCAATATGGAGTGGGCAGTTGAGTGTCTATAAATTAGTAACTTAAGCTGAGTTTTTAATCAAAGAAGAAAAAGTGAGTGAGCTGGAAAGAAAATCAATGGAGTGACAAGTTCGGAATTATAAAACCGATAAAGAGAGATTCACTGGGAATTCGCTGTAGGTTAGCGCAAATTATCAAGAATGGAGTTTTTTTGAACATGTCTTTAAAACACGAAACATAATATGCGATCAGTTCATCGGACTTTCAAGGGAGTAACAAGAGAATATTTGATAACACTGAAGTCAATCACACATGTGCTAATTCTCAGTTGGTTAATCTATCCGATGTTTGCTACGTTTAAATGACACAGTCATTGGAAAGGTATGATTTATGAAAATAAATGTTCAAACACATCATGTATCAATTAACGACGAGTCACGCAAAGACATCGAAGGTAAATTCGAGAAGATATCTAACCATTTCCCATCACTGATCAGTTGCGACATCATCATTACTAAAGAACACGGTCAACATCAGGTTGAAGTATTCACCAACTACGAAGGTGTACGAGTAACAGCAAAATCGACAGACGATGTTATGTACCCAGCTATCGCTGCAGCACTCAAGAAACTTGAAGCTGGCCTAAGTAACCGTAAGGGACAATTGAAAGCCGACCTACACGAGAAACCAACAAGCACGAAGCCAGAGATTGCTTCGGACATCATCCAAGAGATGAAATTGGTATAAATCGATAAGTAGTTAAAGCGAAATAACGAATAGACACTTATTAAGAATTTCAAAGCCAGCACATGTTGCTGGCTTTTTCGATCTTAAAGCCAAGCAAACCTTCCCTTCTTTACCGTCTCTCGAATTCAGCTCAACCCCACATCATTATTAACGCCCTTAAGTTCTTAGCAGCTATAACAATCACTTGTGGTATTTGATACAGTTATAAGCAGAAATTTAGACCACAACGGAATGTTTATTATGAAGAAAATCGCGTTGATACTTTTCCTTGCTACTCAATTAATGGCTTGTACCGAGGTTGGCAGTGAAGCTTGGTGTGCGGATATGAAAGAAAAGCCTAAAGGTGACTGGACGGCTAATGAAGCGGGCGATTTTGCTAAACACTGTATTTTCTAATCACGTTAGCTTCTAATTCTACATTGGGCTGAATTAATACGCTCTGTGTAAAACAATCCATGGAATAAGTGAGTTTTAATGGAACACCAACTAGACAACAACTGGAAGCACATCGAATGGGTATTAACCGACGTCGATGACACGCTCACTTGGCAAGGTTCACTCCCTCCAGAAACCCTGATTGTGTTACAAAAGCTGAGAGACAATGGAATCAAAGTGGTCGCTGTAACGGGAGCCTGTGCTGGTTGGTGTGACCATATTGCGCAGCTCTGGCCTGTCGATGCCGTGCTTGGAGAAAACGGCGCCTTCTTACTAGAGAAGCAAGATGATGCATTACAACTCTCATCTGAAACACCGCTAGAACAAGTGCGTAAGAACCAAGCTAAGCTAAAACAAGAAGTTGAAGCGATCTTGTTGAGTTACCCCGACCTATCGCTAACTTTGGATCAATCTTACCGCTTGTGTGAGGTCGCGATTGATATCGGCCAAAACCGTAAGCCTGTTGACCCTGAAACTGTTCAAGCGGTACTCGAAAGAATACACGCTTTAGGCGCACACGCGACGGCAAGTTCGATTCATATCAACGCTTGGTACGGCGAACACTCAAAGAAAAACGCCGTGCACCGTTTCCTGGCTAATAAAGGCTTATCGCTTGAGCAAATCCACAATCAAGCCTGCTATGTCGGCGATTCAATGAATGATCAGCAGATGTTCGAATCACTTCCACTTACCGTTGGCGTGGCAAACATTCAACATTATTGGGATAAGCTAGAGCATTATCCAAGCAGGGTCATGTCGCAGCCTGGTGGCTATGGGTTTGCAGAATTTGTGGATGCGCTGCTGAGGCTTAAAAGTGAAGTAATTTAGATAATCGCTCAGACTTTGAAGCAAAAATCGCACAAGTTTTCACTCATACGATTTCATTCATGTCATGTCCATCGATTAAACGGGCTCAACGAACTTAGAGAATAATCATCCCATCTCGATAAGTCAGTGATGGTGCTACATCTTGACCAAGTAAGACTGGGCCATCGAGGTCGACGATTTCAGATTGAACGGCGATAGGCAGAGCTGCACGCATCGCCAGCGATGTACCGAGCATACAACCCGACATCAGCGTAAATCCTAGCCTTTGAGCTTCTTCAGCAAGTACCAATGCTTCGGTCAAACCACCTGTTTTATCGAGCTTGATGTTGACCATTTCATATTTGCCTAACAAAGATGAAAGTTGCGAAGTGGTATGACAGCTTTCATCAGCACACAGTGGTATCGGGTGCTTGATGTGCGCCAATGAGGCATCGTGCTGTTGGGGTAACGGCTGCTCGATCATCGCAATATCAAATTCTACCAGTTGATTGAACAACTCTTCGAGATTCAATCCTGTCCACGCTTCATTCGCATCCAATACAATTTGAACATCTGCCGCAGCTTCTCGTACCGCGCGAACACGCTCTACCACCTGCTCGCCGTCAAGCTTCACTTTCAGAAGTTTCGCACCATTCGCGACATAGTCTCGAGCCTGAGTCGCCATGGCTTCTGGCGTGCCAATCGAGACTGTCATTGCAGTCACGATTTGAGCAGGCAACTCAAACAAGCTATTCGGAAACGTCTGGTCGTTCTGCTGAGCTTCAAAATCCCAAAGCGCACAATCGACCGCATTGCGCGCTGCCCCTCCGGTCAATAAAGACTGAAGATGATCTCTTAGCTCTGCCGGATCAGTAACGCCTCGTTCAAACATAGCTTCAAGTGCGCTAGACGCTTGTTGGATTTGCGCTAACACAGACTCCGATGACTCGCCGTATCGTGGGTAAGGCGTGCATTCGCCCTGAGCTCGTTTGCCACCATGTTCAATGTAAACACGAACAACGTGACACTCAGTTCGACTGCCACGAGAGATGCGAAAAGGCGTTTGCATCGCGATAATAATGGGTTCAGCTGTAATCTTCATAATTTCACTCGGTTGATGTTCACTTTAACAAATGGAAACGTAGAAATGATGAAGTCGTTAAAGTGAATGTCGCAAATGATCAGTAATGTGTTGTACACCAAAGCGCACTGGGTCCGTCACTGGCACTTGATAGAGTGTGGTCCATTCTTGGCACAATGTCTCAGCCTCTTCAATGCTAATCGCCGACGTGTTCAAGCAGATACCCACCAGCTTCGCGTCTGGATTAGTCAGTCGCGCCGCTTGCAAGTTGGCTTCAATCGTCTGTTCTATGCTTGGTAATTTAGCATGAGGAAGGTTACGAATATGTGGTCGCCCAACTTCATGACACAGCACTAAGGCATCAGCTTGTGCGCCATGTAAAAGACCCAAACTCACGCCTGCAAACGAAGGGTTGAACAAAGAGCCTTGCCCTTCAATGATGTCCCAATCGTGGTCGGTAAAATCAGGGCTAATCGCTTCAACTGCGCCAGAAATAAAATCCGCAACCACCGCATCAATCGAAATACCGCTGCCTTCAATCAAAATACCTGTCTGCCCTGTCGCTTTAAACTGAGCGGATGTTCCCGCTTGTTTAAGCGACTTTTCAATCGCTAATGCCGAGAACATTTTGCCTACTGAGCAATCAGTTCCGACAGTAAGCAGGCGCTTACCTTGACGAAGCTTACCGTTACCAACATTAAGAACACCGTCAAAATGGCGTACATCATGAAGCTTAGTCAATCCTTGTTGCTGCATGTCAGCAAGCGGTGAAAATTCACTCAATCGTTGGTGCATGCCAGATGCAATCTCATATCCCATTTCTGCAGCGGCCATAATGGTTGACTGCCAAGAATCAGGAATAACACCACCCGGATTTGCGGTACCAATCACTAGCGTC
The DNA here is from genome assembly GCF_041474195.1 of Vibrio sp. 10N.222.52.C3. Lineage (NCBI taxonomy): Bacteria > Pseudomonadati > Pseudomonadota > Gammaproteobacteria > Vibrionales > Vibrionaceae > Vibrio > Vibrio sp. 10N.222.52.C3. The sequence continues at coordinate 28,002 of NZ_JBFRTQ010000088.1, forward strand.
TTCGCGCCCTGCGCTTGCGCCTCTTGCAGGGTCATATCCGTTAAGCCCAGTGAAACGGTATCACCCGTTAAACGCAGTTGACCTAGGCAGATTTCTGGTCGCCATTGATGAATACCGCGAGCTGTTTTTGCAGCGAGTGGGTCAGTAACATCCCCAAGAAAAAGAAGGTAAGGTTGAGCGATCGACATGAGTATTCCTAATTAATAAGCCCTTGTATGGGTTTACTTTAATTAAGAACTTCGAAGCTGCCGAATGCCTATTTATGGCGAGCCTATAACCTTAAGTTATAGGGTGAGTATGGATTTTCAATGAAGCGATAAATTGCTTAACGGAAATCGACTGAGGGGTGTGCTCTGCGCAAAGCATCGATACCGAAAATTGGATGTCTGGTTGAAGCGGCAACACACAGACCGCATCGTCATTTTGATATTGCTCTGCCGTCCACGGATCAACAATCGCAAACCCCGCTTGGTGCTTGACCAGTTCCGCAGCGGCGCTATACCCACGTACAGATATCGGGTGGTGATAATGCTGCTCACGTGCAATAAGGCGTTGATGTAACAGGAGGCCTAATGGATCGCGGCTATCGAGCCCGATGATTGGCAGCGGATAATTGATCAGATCATCTAACGTTAATTCCGCGGGGAAATGATCAACCGTATTGGAAGGAACCAAAACCTTTAGTGATTCGGTTAATAGCGTTTCACTTAATATCGCAGGCGGTGCTTCATCGCCAAACGCGATAGCAATATCAAGCTCATGCTTTAATAGCCCAGCGCACAGTTCATCACGGTTTGCTGTCAGCAACTCAAAAGAGAGATCTTGCTTACTGCCATTTTGCTCGCGAGACATTTGGGCGATTACCGGAGTCAGTAATTTAGTCGCTAAAATCGGCGGCGCACCAATGCGTAAATGCTGATGGCCTTGCTTCACTTTGTTGGTCAGAGATCGAAATTGCCCCAATTGCTGATACACCTTTTCCGCTTCTGGCAGTAAGGTTTTTGCCTCAACCGTTGGCACCAACCGCCCTTTAACTCGTTCGAATAAGCCAAACCCAAGTTGTTGCTCCGTGTGCGCCAAAATACGGGTCACGTTTGGTTGCGACACATGCAAGCTGCGCGCGGCTCCAGATACGGTTCCGGTCTGCATAATGGCGTAAAAGACTTCCAATTGTCTTAGGTTCACATTGATGTCCTTATGGTTCGCGAAACAAATCTAGGGTTTGGCTTTTCTTGTATTAGCTAAGCTGTTTATCGGTCTAGCTAGCGTTTTGCGTGAGTCTATTTTAGTAGCTCAGCTATCGTAGGTTGAAGTATCTCAGCCCAAGTTTGATAAGCCTTCGCATTCAAATGCAGATCATCACACGAGTACTTGTTCGACAACAGCTTATTAGGCGACAATACTGAATTCACATCTAAGAACGCAATGCCTTGCTGTGTACAGTACTCGCTTAGCTTGCTATTGAGCAGTTCAACCGACGGATTTAAACCTTGCAGTTTAGAGCCAACATAAAGCGTTGATTGCACCAATATGCGAATCTCATTTTCTTGCCACACCTTAAGCATATCAATGTAGTTCTGGTAGATATGGTCGACATCATAACCCTGAGCTAAATCGTTTATCCCTGCCATAAAACACACCAGCTTTGGCTTCACATTCAACGTGGTATCAATACGGCGCAACATGCCAGTTGTGGTGTCACCCGCTAAGCCACGGTTGACCATCGAAACATCGCGAAAGATATCCGCCCACGGGGCCCATTCGGTGATCGAATCACCAAACATGACTAGGTCTGCACTTGGGGAAAAATGGCGATGGTTATCTGATGTCATGATGTAACGACTCATACTGTGGCCTCGTTGCTGAATCTCAGACTGAAGAGCGACTGCCTTGAGGATCTCGCTATCTGGCGTGGCGCTATCAAATTGAGCTAGCAATCCTTCGATATGAGGCTTAAAAGGGCTAAGACGAGTACTCAGTTGATGATGTTCTTTAAGGGAAGATAACCTCTCTAGTAATGCATACAAAGAGCGGTTTTGACCAACTTCTTGGAATAACTGATAGAGATCGAGGACAGAGTGTTGCTGTAGCGCGGCAAGTAATTGCTTGTCTTCCATGGTGTTATCTAACCCTTCAATTATCTGATGATGAACTCAAGATAATATCCGATTGCGTACGGGATAGATAACACTAGAAGCAGAGAATTACTTTTCTTTGATTAGCAGATGGTTACGGTTATCACGGCTTTTCTTAATCAGTTCGTTGCTCTCATCCATTTCATCAGATTTAGCAAGACGATCGTAAAGCAGCACATTCACTGTCGCTGCCAAGTTCATGCAGCCAACTGTTGGTACGTACACAACATGATCGGCTCTGTCGGCGACATCTTGAGAAATAGAGCCGTCTTCAGGGCCAAAGATATAAATGGCATTTTCTGGGTGTTTAAAACGCGGTAGTGGTGTTGCACCTTCTGCGAGTTCTACGCAAACGATCTTAGTTTCTGGATCAAGATTGTCTAAAAACGACTCAACACCAGTCAACGGGATAGTACGCGCAGCACTCTTAGTATCGGTGTGGAATTTTGCGGCTTTTTCGTAGCGTTGCCCTGTGTATTTAACTTCGTCGACTTGGTAACAACCAGCCGCACGCATAACAGCACCAACGTTTGTCGGGCTCTTTGGGTTAGTTAAACCAATAGTCACATGGCTTTTGTTCATGAATCTTTCTCACTTAACGAATAGACATAGCAGGGTGCTACAAAGCGTCGCATTCTAACAAAGCAGCGTCGAATTCAAAAGCATCGATACAAACTCACTTTTTCGCGCTTAAGCCTCTAGTTGCAAGGCTTCTCACCCCAAAAACCTAACCGTCATCATATTTATAAAACAAAAACACTCTAGGATAACAATTAAACAACAAGCCCATTTACATTTTGAAACCACATTAATAATGTGTTGAAAATTGCATGAGACAATCACACAGGAAGCGTGACATGACCCTAACCATCAAAAACCGCCTTTATATTCTCTCTTTTATTCCACTGCTACTGATGGCAATTGGGATGATGAGCGTGACGTATATGAAGAGCACCGAGCTAACCGCACAACAAGTAGAATCGACGCGTAGCAATATGATGGCGATGAAAGAAAAGGAACTTAAAGCGTATCTGCAAATGGCTCAATCTTCTATTAGCCCGTTCTTGGAAAGAGGTGCAACATTAGAAGAAGCCTTACCGACATTAAGAACTCTCGAATATGGCGAGTCTGGCTACATCTTTGGCTACGACTCTAAAGGCGTTCGAGTAGTTGTTGGGCAAAATAACGATGGCATTGGTAAAAACTACTACGACCTGCAAGACAAAAAAGGCAACTACCTGATTCGTGACTTGATCAAGAACTCAAAGCTTGGTGAGTTCACCACCTACTACTTTCCAAAACTTGGTCAATCAGAAGCTCTACCGAAACTGAGCTACTCGATATTCGTTCCCCAGTGGGACTTGATGCTAGGCACAGGTTTTTATACTGACGACATCGATGCTGTAATCGCAGAGATGAAAGAGAGCTCGAATGTCGCGTTACAAAGCTCATTGACGGCGATCGCTATATTCTGTGGTTTGATTGCCCTAGTAGTTGCTGCGTTTGCCGTTGCCGTCAACCGCACAATCATGCGACCACTCGAGCAGTTTGATCGTTCAATCAGCGCATTCGCGAGTGGCGAAGCCGATTTAACCGCTCGAATGGAAACATTTAAAGCGCCTGAGTTCACTAAGCTCAGCGAGAACTTCAACGCCTTCGTGGCAAGCCTTCAAACCATCATTCGCAGCGTAAGCGATGTCGGTCAGCAAGTCGTAGCCGAGACATCTAGCATGTCTTCTCGCGCTGCGCAGGTCGACGAGATTGCTACTGGGCAACGTGAAGAGACTGAACAAGTTGCAACGGCGATGACTGAAATGACCACAACGGCGCAAGAGATCTCGAGCAACGCTAGCCAAGCGGCGGATTCCGCTAAACTTGCAGAGGGCAATGCCAAAGAAGCGCAACAGATAGTAAACGCCGCTGCAGATTCGGTTGCAGGCCTAGCGAGCGAAGTATCAGAAGCCAACACTGTCGTGTCTCGTTTAGAAGGTGATGTGCAGAATATCTCCTCTTCGTTGGCGGTCATCCAAGACATTGCCGAGCAAACTAACCTACTCGCGTTGAATGCCGCGATTGAAGCTGCACGTGCAGGCGAACAAGGTCGTGGGTTTGCTGTGGTTGCGGACGAGGTTCGTAAACTGGCAAGCCGCACTCAAGAAAGCACTGGCGACATTCACAAGATGATTGAGCAACTTAAAGCTGCCTCAGATGCTGCTGTGAAAGCGATGGATTCAAGTCAAAACCGAAGTGCGCAAACCGTGGAAGAAGCGAATGCCGCAGCCAAAGCACTGGCGAAGATCCAAGCGTCGATTGATACCATCATGGACATGAACTCGCTTATTGCGACAGCCACTGAACAGCAAAATATTGTAGGACAAGAAATATCTCAACGCATTGTGGTGATTTCAGATCAAAGCTCGCAATCGGCTGCACTAGCAAACCAAAACCGTGCAGGTAGCCAAAACCTCAACAGTCGTGCCAATGAGCTGTACCACTTGGTGGATCGCTTCACAGTCTAATGTCGAGCAGGTGAACACTCCTCAACGTTCAAAGCTATCCTCTCTAAAGTAATCGGGCTTCAGAATCTCTATTCTGAAGCCCGTTTTTTATCGGTGGAGGCTTTAGGTCATAAACTAATCCAACTGCTCAGAAAGGAAGTCCACCAGCAAGCGCACCTTAGAAGATAAGTTACGATTCTGTGGATAAAGTGCCCAAATACCCTCTTTGTCATCACGATAATCAGACAACACTTCAACCAACTCACCAGACTCAAGGTCTTCACTCACATAATATTCTGGTAATTGCACTAAACCGATGCTTTGCTTGGCTGCATCTAGCAAAGCCAAACCACTATTGCACTTGATACGTCCATTAACTCGCACTGCTCGTGGGCGTTTGTTTTCTTTAAAACGCCAATGTTCAAATCCACCGACTAAACATTGGTGATTATTTAATTCTGATAATGTATGCGGCTCGCCATAACGTTCAATATATTCAGGGCTTGCACATACATAAAGTTGGCGTTGAGACAGCCTCTTTGCCACAAGGCTTGAGTCTTCCAAGCGGCCAAGACGAATCGCAACATCAACACCCGAATCGATAAGATCGAGCTTTTGATTGGTCAGCATCAGCTCAAGCTCTACTTGCGGGTGAAGCTTTAAGAATTGATGCAGTATTGGGGCGAGTTGGCGCTCACCATAAGTCACAGGCGCGGTGACTTTCAGTAAGCCTTTGGGTGTGGATTGCATCTGCGTGACCGCAAGCTCAGCAATTTCTAAACCTTCGACCAACAACTTACATTGTTGGTAATAGAGTTGCCCAGCCTCTGTAAGAGACACCTTTCGAGTCGTTCGATTGAGCAGTTTCACTGCGAGTCGTTCTTCGAGGTTTGCTACTCTACGACTGATTTGAGCCACCGACGTAGCGAGCTTCTGCGCCGCACCAGTAAAGCTTTCACGCTCTGCCACTGCAACAAACTCACTTACCCCTTCCCAATTGGCCATGCCTTTACCTTATGCTGAACTTTGGTTACCCATACAGTGTATTGAAGTTAGATATCAGTGTCACCTTGCTTGATATGCGCTGTGCATTAATCTTCGGCACCTATAGTCATTCCCTTACAGAACCATATTTTTGTCCTAACATTAACCTCATCCCCTATTGCTAGGGTGAGAATCTCTAAAACACTGGTACAACAAAGTAAGGTATCCCTTTGAAGAAGTTAATCATACTTGCATCAACTCTTGTACTCAGCACCACTGCGTTTGCAGCAACTAAAACAACAATTCAAGAAACAACGCTAAAATCTGACACATATGCTAGTGAAGTCGAAGCATACGATGCAGGCACCAACCTTATGGATGAGTTACGCGCAAAAACACCTTTTGAGCTTTCAAGAGAACTGCCACAGTTCCAACAGACAACCAAATACGATTCGTTCAAGATTGATGATGCAAATATGGAAGTGAAAAAGATCACTAACATGAACGGCGACATCCACTACCAAGCGAACGTAAAAGTGGACTACCGTTACACATACAAAGACGGTCTTAGCAGCTAACACTGAGTGATTGATCAGGTCTAAAAACTGATCACCTAGTCAAAAGACTGATCACCTAGTCAAAAAGAAAGCCCGCACTCATAGAGTGCGGGCTTTTTGTCGTTCACCGCTGATTAATGGGACTCAATACGAGCAACCATTATCAGCTCATATTCGTCTGTCTAATTTTGAAAATTACACTTCAAACTGAGACACAAGGCTATCTAGCGCTTCACACTGTTCAGCCAATGCCATACATGCATTTTCTGCGCTGCTTGCCATCTCAACCATTTGCATGGTGCTTTCAGCGATGCGTTGAACATTCTTATTCACTTCTTCAGACACTTGAGACTGTTGCGAAGCCGCCGTAGCAATTTGTGTGTTCATGTCATTCATCTTGCCAATTGAGTTACGAATCTCACTCAATGAAGATGCTGCAGTTCCTGCTTGAACAATAGTTTTCTCGCCACTCACTTTGCTTTCAGTCATCACACCAACCGCGTGTTTAGCACCCACTTCTAAGCGTTCAATCATTGATTGGATTTCGCCAGTGCTGTCTTGAGTTTTACTCGCAAGCGCTCGAACTTCATCAGCCACAACCGCAAAGCCACGGCCTTGTTCACCCGCTCGTGCCGCTTCAATAGCCGCATTCAAAGCAAGTAGGTTGGTTTGTTCTGCAATACCTTTGATCACGCCAAGGATTGAGGCGATGTTCTTCACGTCTGTATCTAGTTCTTGAACCACACCGCCCGCGTTCTCGATATCTTGCGCAAGGCGTTCAATCGAAGTCACGGTCAAGCCAAGCGTGGTGTCTGCCGATTCCACTTCATGATTGGCAACATTACTGGCGGTTGCCGCATCTAATGCATTACCACTCACCACTTCACTGGTTGCTTGCATCTCATGAACCGCCGCCGCGACTACTTCACTTTCACGCTGTTGGTTCGATGAAAATTCAGCAACACTTTGCGTGAGTGATTTGATGTTTTCCATCTCGCCACGTACTGCGTTCGATGTGAGAATAACTTGCTCCACGGTGACATGGATCTTGCCAACAAACTGGTTGAAAACAGAACTCAAACGAGCGATCTCGTCATTACCTTCGACCTTCATACGTTGAGACAAGTTACCGTCGCCCGATGCGATCTCATTCATCGCTTTCTCTACGTTCTGGATTGGCTGAACGATAAAGCGATTCGATAACCACATAGCGAAAAATGCAGCGAAAACAGCAACGGCCATACCTACTTCAATGATCAATTTGCTTGATTCAATAGAGTCATCGGCTTGCTGGCGAAGCTCTTTCTGTTTCAATTCGATCAGAGTTCGGATATCGCGCAGTTGAGTACGAATGATCGCAAACTCTGCGTCAAGCGCTGGCGAGTAATCAATATTGTATTGGTCTGCGTTTGCTGGATCAGCGAACATTGGCTCGTGCAGTGCCACCCACTTGCTCATCGCGTTAACAAGCTTTGCTAACTCGCCACGTGAAGATGGGTCCAACACGCCCGCTTGATACAAGGTTTCGACACTTTGAAAACGAGGAACCGCTTTGTAAGCGTTGTCTTTAAATTCAAACTTTTGGTACTCGACCGCCGCTTGGTCTTTCGCAAGCAACAGACCTTGTGCCGAAGCGATAATTTGGTAGATATCTCGGTAGCCATCTTCTAGGTTATCTAGCACTGGCTGAACCACATTATTGAGCTCGTTATTAATCGCAGCCTGAGCATTAGATCTAATGACATTAAGCACAGTAACGGTAGAAAAAACAATCACAATCACCAACAGCGGGATCGCGATTTTACTCTTAATCGAAAGATTATTGATATTCATTGGGATTAATAACCACACTTCAAATAGGGATGCGCGCGCAATATACAGCACACATATAAAATCCCGCTAAGCTTTTGTGAGCTTCATCTCATAGCAAACGATACCGTAAATTCGCGTGATGCTTTTTCAATCAAAGGTTAACTTTCGGCGACTAAAATACTCTCTGATTTAGACTTATTTGCTGCTGATACGCGCAAATACTGGAGAAGTGTTAGAAATAACACCATAATGTAGGGCTCTAAAATAAGTAGGTAAGAACATGAAAATTTGTGGTGTTGAAATCAAAGGTAACGATGCAGTCATCTGTCTTCTTTCTCTGTCAGACGGCGTATTTAACATTCCTGATTGCCGAGTTTCTAAGGTTGCGATTAGCGACGCAAACGACACACAGAATATGAAAGACTTTCAATTCTCTTTTGCAAAGTTAATGGAAGATTACCAAGTAGAAAAAGTTGTAATTCGCCAACGTCAGACTAAAGGCAAATTTGCTGGCGGTGGCTTCGGCTTCAAACTAGAAGCAGCAATTCAGTTGATCGACGGCCTAGACGTAACCGTTGTATCACCTGCTGACATCAAGGAGAGCCTTAAGCGCAACCCTCTTATGATGAAGTTCAAAGAAACTGGCCTTAAGCAATACCAAGAAGCACCGTTTACAACGGCTTACGCTTGTTTGATGAAACGCTAGTCATCAATCGCTAGCGAAAAAATGAGTAAAAAAAGAGCCTGCATTGTCAGGCTCTTTTTGGTTTCTAGTCATCGATTTTTAGTAGGATGAGTTTGGTATACAAACTACCGCTCTAACACTGTTCGCCTACGAGCCTTAATTAACTCAGGCTTTTTCACCACCAAATAAACCGCCGCAGCAGACAAGGCAAAGCCCATCGCGCCATACATGTCGAACGACTCACCGAAAATAAGCCACGCTTGGATTGCTGTCGTCGGTGGCACCAAGTAAAAGACCGAAGCCACACTTGAAGATGCACCGTGCTCTACCATGTAAAGCAACAATAGGATGGCAACACAAGACAGAACGACCACCAGCCAAATTAGAGTCAACGTGAATTCTATCGTCCAGTTTACTTGCATAGTTTCGTAACGCATTGCGAACGGCAGAAACAACGCGGCAGAAGCCAAATATTGCACCATCGCACCGCCGACCATATCTGTCCCCTGACAGAAGCGCTTCTGATACAAAGTGCCGCAGGTAATACCCACCAAAGAAACCAAACACAATAACGTTGCCAAGCCTTTTTGGTCGTCTGACTGCCATTCAATATTGCCCATCAACACCAAACTAATACCCGCAAAACCAAGCGCTAACCCCAACCACTGTGCAAAATTAAAACGCTGCGAAGTACAGCTGATCATAATCAATGCGGTAAGAATCGGTTGTAAGCCAACAAGTAGAGAACTCAACCCGGCGGGCATACCTATATCAATCGCCAGATAGGTGCCACCAAGGTAGAAACCATGAATCAAGATGCCAACCACACTTGCGTGTAAGAATGCTCGACCACGAGGAATACGACGCTTAAGGATTGCAATCAAAACCAAGAACAGCGCCACGTTGGCTACCATCCTCAATGAAAGTAATGTTGCGGGTTCGGCATATTCAACACCAAGACGTGCGCCGACAAAACCTGACGACCACAATATTACAAACACAAACGGAATCATTTTAATCAGCATTACAAACCTCTGGTCAACTCTTCATCAATGCTGTTACCTTAGTTGGGTACAGATAACTAATATAGATACAGATATAACACTTTAAATGGTTACAGATTGAGAGTGTGCAACGAGGGAGAAACACGTGGAAGCAGAACTCAGCGGCAATAAATACCTTGCTACCGAACAACATATTAAGGCTCAGATCGATAAGGGACTCTTTCATCCAGACGATCGTCTTCCCTCAATCCGTCAACTAAGCGAACAGCTTGGCGTGAGCAAAAATACCGTAATTCGCGCCTATCAAGAACTGGAAGCCACAGGCTGGGTTTATTCAGTACCTAAATCTGGCTATCGCGTGAAAGCACCGAACACCACCAGCTGGGATGCATCAAGCCAACCTCAAAAAGTCGATCTGTTGTCTGTCACCAAATCGGTACTCTCTCGTCCAAAAGGTCGCCTGAAACTGTTGGCAGGCTCCGCGCACCCGAACATCAACAATCCTGCGATTCGTAGCTTGTATGCCGAGATTGGCCGTCACAGTCGATTACAAACTCAGCTTCCCGGTTATTACCAATTACCCCCCGGCGACGAGCAATTAGTAAAGCAATTGTTAAAGATCACTCATGATCTTGGTGTGCCTGCGGGATCGAAAGAGATTGCGATTACTCATGGTGCTCAACAGGCTATCAGTTTGGCTTTACGTGCGCTCACCAAGCCCGGTGACATCGTGGCGGTCGAGTCACCGTGTTACTTCGGCAATCTACTTTTACTTGAATCGCTTGGATTGCAAGCCCTTGAAATCCCAAGCAGCGTTAGCCACGGTATTGATATACCATCCCTACAGAGTGCGTTGGACAAATGGGAAGTGAAAACCTTACTGCTAACGCCAAACTTTACTAATCCAACCGGTTCACGGATGCCATTGGCGAATCGAAAAGCATTACTGGAGATCACCGGATCTTTGCCAATTATCGAAGACGATGTGTTCGGTAGCTTGGCGTTCGATACACCAATCGCTAGCCTCAAAGAGCTTGATGACCAAGATAGAGTCATCTACGTCAACTCACTGTCTAAAACCTTAGACTCACGCTTGCGAATCGGTTGGTTATTGTCGGGGCGCTACCAACCTTTAGTCGAAAAGTACCTTTTATGCGACAACATGGGCAGCTCAAACCTGATGCAATCCGCGGTAGGGCAATTCCTCACTACCGGTAAATATCGCAGCCACTTATCCAAAATGAAACGGCTCTACCAAACCAACCAAAAGCAATTCCAAAGCCTGTTAATACAAGCACTAGATAGCCACCCACACCTTGTCGGGCAATACCACCTATCAAAACCGGAAGGCTCTTTTTTAAACTGGATAACACTGCCTGAATCGGTCGATAGCTACGCAGTCTATCGAGACTGTTTAAAGCATAAGTTGGGGATTTTACCCGGAACAGTATTTGGCACCAACGACCAATATAAACACTGCTTGCGCTTTACTGTTGCCAACATTGAAGAGAGCAAAGAGTGGAAAGAAGGGCTTGTGACACTAGCGAAAATAATCGCTAAGCACGTGCGTTAGGTTACCTTTCTAATTACCATTTAGACCAAAACAACAAAGCCCCATTCAACTGAGTGGGGCTTTCATCATTATCATATCTTGAGTTGCTTAAATACGATGGTTAGTTAAATACGATTACCCTTGCCAAGCGAACTGTTCAAAAACTTTGTCGACTGGCGTTTTAGCAACGTGGTTTACGTAATTACTGATCACTTTCTGAGACAGGCCAAGAATCACTTCTAGCACTTGTTGCTGACCGTAGCCCGCTTCGAAAAATGCTGCCATTTCACTTTCAGGCACATTGCCGCGGTTACGTACCATGCTCAGCGTAAAATCATGCAGGGCTTGCAGCTTTTCAGTGGGTAAAGCTGTGCGATTACGCAGTGCTTCGGTGATTGCAGGATCAACCTTCATTGAATGTGCAATGCCAGTGTGTGCAGGAACGCAGTAGTGGCATTCGTGTTCAACGTTGATGGTTTGCCAAACAACCGTTAGCTCTTCAGCCTCGAAAGATGAGTCACTAAACGCCTGATGAAGCTGAGTGTAAGCCTTAAGTGTGTTTGGAGATTCAGCCAACACACCAAACAAGCCCGGCACTCTGCCCATCTGCTTTTTAGCGCCCTCAAGAATAGGTTGGCTTTGCTCTGGCGCGGATTCTACTGAGTGAATTTTGAAGTTGCTCATTGCTCTATCCCTATCAATTTTCGGTTCTAAAGTTATTCAATCACGGAGCAATTAATGAATGTTCTCCGTTGGTGTGAAAACAATATAGATCAAACAAGAACGATCGTTCAAGTGTTATTTTGAACAGTTGTTCAATTTATACATTGAAGCCAGAAGAATGTCTTCGTTCATAACAAGAAAGCCCAACAGGCAAACACCTGATGGGCTTTCTCTTTTTCTCAATTTTTTTGCAAGCGGCTACCAATATTCTGCGTGGGCCAAGCCTTTAACACAGCTCGACTTGCCACTTGTTACTTTAATTTCACCACCAGTCAACGATTGAGCCAACCAACCGTGAGAGAAACTCAATTCAAAGGGCGCAGGGACTTGCTCAACGGTAATTTGCTCAAAGCCCACTTTTGAATAGTAGTTAGGATCACCGTACGTCACTGCAAGCTCAATACCCTGCTCTTTTAGGAGCTGCAAACCGGAGTTAATCAGGCGCTGACCAATACCACGCTTTTGCACCTGAGTGCTCACCGCGACTGGCGAAAGCAAATATGCCTTGGTTTCATCGTCAAATGAAAGCGACGTAAAGATAATCGAGCCTACAATCGTACTATCCGCATCCGACTCACTAGAATCATCTTCAACAACAAAGCAAAATAGCTCTGTCGGAGCTGTGGTCGTTAAAAGATCGTTGGCAAGCTCACCCAAAGTTTTACCTTCGTTCTCACCTTCTGAATCCGTAAAGGTTTGAGTGAAAACTTGAGTGATCGTTTCGATTTCATTTGAATTATATTGCCTAAATTTCATGGTGTTACTCATTTACTTTAATTTCTTGAGCACAAAGAACTGATAATCAAAATCACGTTGTTCAGAACCTTTCGAAGGCTCTTGACCCAAACCGTTCTTTGATGTGCTGCTATCGAAAAATTGTTTAACTTCATTGTCGCAATCGACGAGCGCTTTTGAGTTCGGCATCGTTGCTTTAAGCGCTTCTATTCGCTTTTGAAAGGGCTGGTAATACGCAAGCCAACCAGCGTCACTCATTGCAAAGTGATCCAAAACTTCATAACCCGCTGCTTTTGCCTGTTTAATACGCTCGGAAACCGTCGTCATGTCCGGGTACTCTTTCTGCCAGAACGCTTTGCTCGATTCGTTAGGTTGTTCGGTATTCCACACCAAATCATTAACGACCAATATGCCGTCATCACTGAGTAAATTTCGCCACTGCTTTAGCGCCTTTTCAACACCCATGATGTAAGCGCTGCCTTCCGACCAAATTAGGTCAAACGACTTAGCTTCAAACGGCAGATCCATCATGCTCGCGCATACGGTTTTGACGTTGCTTTCTAAGCCAAGAACCTGTGCTTGCTGAGTCAGAACATCTAAACTCGGTTGATCATTATCTACCGCCGTTATTTGCACATCCACTTGATGTTCTACTAAGGCTTTCGCTAACACAGAGGTGGCAATACCTTTACCACAACCGATCTCAAGCACACGTTTAGGAGAAACCGAAACGTGTACCAACGCCGCTAAAGTATCTTCCGCTGTTCCTGGCCCTAAACGCTGTAAACCCTCAAAGATCACCTCAAAATCCGCCATGTACTGGTCATGATCGTTCATGTCTTTTGAAAGCCATTTCAGTCGCAGTGCTTGCTTCTCATCAAAGCCTTGCTTAATGAGCCAATCGAGATGCGCATCAGGCGCCACCTTGTCCATCGATTCATGCCAATCTTGCAAACCACTCTCGCCTAACAAGGCCGATAAAAGATCTCTCGAACGCTGTTTCTGAGCGATCTCTTCGTCCAATTGTTCGAGTCGGTTTTGTAACAAGGAGCGGTCAACCTTGGCATCCAAACACGCCTGACACTCTTTCAACGTCAGTCCACCCGCTTGTAACTGCTGCAACAATTTCACACGCTGCAAGTCGCGTTCGGAATAACTTCGATAACCATTATTGGTGCGTTGAGCTTCTATCAAACCCAACTTTCCATAGTACAAAAGCGTTGAACGGCTCAGGCCAACGAGCTCCGCTAATTCAGATATGCGATACATCCACTTCTCCCTCATTTCAGTAGTAAAGATAAACTATGAAGTTGTAGTCAGGTCAACAGAATTTTCGACACTTTTCTCGTTCTTTACCTATTTACCTTCAAATTGATAAAGCGATCTGAGCGTGTCTTTTACCCATAGAACGGTTAGTCATCGACATTGCCTGAACGGGATTCAGGAAAGGAGAAGTATTAAACTTGATGAATTGAAAACAATTAGCTCATAAACATACTTCTTTTTAACTGAATTTTGCCAATTTCTAAATCATTCAATAATGGACGAACGTTAACTAAACGATAAATAAACTCACCGAGTGAATACTTAAATCAACCACACATATACACCAGAAATTCCTGCTTAAATTTTTTAGAAAAATTCAAAATTTATTAGAAATTAACCCCTAACTTTACTGAGTATTTTGTTAGTCTTGGAAAC